>CAIUKQ010000024.1 GCA_903899705.1 uncultured beta proteobacterium | reverse complement strand
TGCACTGGGCGCCAAGCTGGCCGATCGCAACCGGCAGGTGGTGGCCAGTGTCGGCGATGGCTGTTATCTCTTCTGCAATCCGGTGGCCTGTCATCAGGTGTCCGAAGCACTTGAGCTTCCCATCCTTATCGTGGTGATGAACAACGGGATCTGGAATGCGGTGCGGCGTGCCGCGCTGGCGGTTTATCCGAAAGGAGAGGCGTCGAAGCTCGAAGTGCTGCCGATCACGTCCCTGTCGCCTGCGCCGGACTTCGCCAAAATCTGCGAGGCAAGCCGTGGTTGGGCGGAAAATGTGGAGAGCGGCGCCGACCTGCCGGCTGCCATTCAGCGCGCGCTGAAAGTGATCAAGACCGAGAAACGCCAGGCCTTGCTCAACGTGCGCGTGTCCTACTGACCGGGAGTCACAGATGCTCAAGCTGTATGATTTTTTCCGTAGTTCGGCGGCATACCGGGTGCGCATTGCATTGCGCCTGAAAAAGCTGGACTACCAGCACCTTCCCATTCATCTGACCAAGGACGGCGGCCATCAATTTTCGCCGTCCTACCGCGCGGTGAATGCGCAGGCAAGGGTGCCGACCCTGGATGTCGATGGAACGATACTCACGCAATCGCTGGCGATCATCGAGTACCTGGACGAAACGCATCCGCAGCCGGCATTTCTTCCCTCGGATGCAATCGGCCGCGCCCAGGCGAGGGCCATGGCTTTGTTGATCGCCTGCGACATCCACCCGATCAATAACCTCGCGCCGCTGACCTATTTGAAAGACAAGATGGGGCAGGACGAGGAGGCCGTAAAGACCTGGTACCGCCATTGGGTGGAGACCGGCCTGGTCGCGCTGGAGACCCTGGTGACCTCGCAGCCGCGCAAGGGTGATTTCTGCATGGGCGAGCGGCCGGGCATCGCCGACATTTGCCTTGTACCGCAGATTTTCAACGCCAGGCGCTATAAATCGGATTTGTCAGGCTGCCCGACGTTGGTGAAGATCGATGCGGCCTGCAATGCGCTGCCGGAATTCGCGGCGGCGGCACCCGACCGGCAGCCTGACGCAAGCTAATCCGTCTCAGGCAGCGGCAGCACGGTACCAACTGCTGGCCAGCGCGCCGAATTCGATGAGCTCGAGTCCCTTGCGGCGTTTTCGCAATTCGCGTTCCACGATGCGGTAGATGTCGAGATCAAAGCTCGGCGCGCCGCGAACTTCGAGGACATCGTAGATTTTCGATTCGTCGTCGGCGGTGCCGAGGTAGCACCAGCGATCGAACACATGCACTTCGGTGCGTTGTTCGCCGCGCTCACGCAGTCCAATGGGGCCTGTATAGGGCCATTCCCTTAGGCGTATCGACTGTAGCGCCTCGAAAAGCCGCAGGTTGTGCGCTTCCAGGCTCTCTTTTCCGCAGCAAGCGCCGCGGCAGCGCTTGATCTGGTGGGCGAAGCAGGGCGCCCCTGCCGTTCGCGGGGGCTCCAGACCCAGCAGTCCGGGGCAGAGACCGTGTTCCGTGGCGATGCCGGTCAGCGCTGCAAGGGCGGCGCTTTTGGAACGGAACAGACCGATCAGGTTTTCAAGTCGCGTGGCTTCGACGGTGCCCGAGGCGATCAGTTTGAGGGGCTTCGAGCTGTCCAGCACGGGATCGCGCTCGAACCCGAAATAGCCGCTTTGCCGGCGTTCCAACCGATTCAGGGATGGCAGTAACTCTTTGATTAATTTAGCTTCTTTGAGTAGCGCGCCGAGTTCGCCGGCAGTGGGACGCCATTCCACGCGCACCACTTCCTGGGCGATGCGCATGTCTTTACCGCTGCGGTGATCGCCGGAAAAGTGAGACCACACCCTGGCGCGCAGGTCGACGCTCTTTCCGATGTAGATGGGCAGATTGGACTCGCCGTAAAAAAGGTACACCCCGGGTGATTCCGGCAGTTCTTCCAGCGCCTCAGCGGACAGACGTGGCGGGAGGCTGGGCTGCGAATACTGTTTGGCGACGGCGGCGTTGATGCTGGCCGTGTCGACCTCCTGATAGATTTTCTGCACAAACTGCCACAGCACTTCGGCGTCGCCCAGAGCGCGGTGACGAGCGTCGCAGACGAGGTTGTGGCGCTCGATCAGGGAGTCCAGATTGTGGCGGCGATGCTGTGGAAACAGGGCGCGGGAAAGCTTGACGGTGCAAAGCACCTTGGCCCGGTAATTCAGGCCGAATCGCTGAAATTCATTGCGCAGGAATCCATAGTCGAACCGCGCGTTGTGCGCGACCAGGATCTTTCCCTTCAGACGCTCGAACAATGCGGGAGCCAGTTCCTCGAAGGTGGGCTGGTTCTCGACCATGGCCGAAGTGATGCCGGTGAGCGATTCGATGAAGGGCGGGATGCGCGCTTCGGGATTGACGAGCTGGCTCCACTTGGCAATGAACCTGCCGTTCTCGACTTCGACCAGACCGATCTCGGTGATGCGATCGCTGGTCGGCGTTGCACCGGTGGTTTCCAGATCCAGAAATACGAGGGAATTTTCCAGCATCAGCTATGCGATCAACTCAACCATTAAATGGATTGTCTCGCACTTGGCCGTTGAACGGAACGAGGCATTGAACCCGGGCGTTTGCGAACCCCGTGTTCAATCCTGCCGGTTCCGCTTCTATGCGCATTTGCAAGCCTTGAAATTTGCGGCACAATCCGGTGCATACGATTGTTTGGTAATGCTTTTTCAGTTACGCGTGCTTCACGGGTGCAAGTCTGAATCCGATCAAGAGTAGGCAAAAAGAAAAATGCCATGGCTGACGTTCCGCTCATTTTGACGCTGGACAACAACGGGATTCCCAATCGCTGGATATCCTGGCAACAAGCCTGCTTTTACTACGCGAAAAACCTCGTTGCATGGACACTGGGTGACGCTGCCTTTACCGTCTATGGCGGCATCAGCCGGGCAACCGGTACACGTTCCAGCATAACCGCTCATTCCATCATTGCCATCAAGGGCAAGGCGATGGCCATGAAGGGTTTCAACCAGATTCCGCCGCTCAGCAACCGGGAATTGTTTCGCCGCGACCGGCACCTTTGCGCCTACTGCGGCGACGAATTCAATTTTCTGCGTTTGACGCGCGACCACATCCGGCCGGTATCCCGCGGTGGCAAGAACACCTGGATGAATGTCGTGGCGGCCTGCCGTCACTGCAATGGCCAGAAGAGAAATCGCACGCCGGAAGAATCCGGCCTTGAATTGCTGTACGCGCCCTATGTGCCCAACAAGGCTGAGTACCTCATCCTCACGAATCGCCGGATCCTTCTTGACCAGATGGAGTTCCTCAAGCCCCACGTTTCATCGCAGAGCAGGGCGCTTCCGCTGGTGGCGCCGGCCATAGAGGGTCTGGCATAGCGCGCGTCGCGCCGCCGTATTGGGCGCGGGCCAAGCGTGAACTATCGTGCACCGACCCGGTGATGGCGGCCATCATTCGGGCCAATCCCAGGCATGCCTTGTCGCAACGCGGCGATCCTTTTTTCACCCTGGCACGTTCTATCGTGGGCCAGCAGATATCGGTCAAGGCGGCGCAAAGCGTTTGGGATCGGCTTGCGCTGGCAGCCGGTGAGGTTGCGCCGGGGCGGATTCTTGCCATGAAAACGGATGAACTGCGTGCCTGCGGTTTGTCGGCGCGCAAATGCGAATACCTGCGCGAGTTGTCCCTTGGTTTTCAGGACGGCAGCCTGCGTAGCGGAGACTGGCCGGACTGGGAGGACGAGGCCATCATCGACAACCTCGTCCAGGTGCGCGGGATTGGCCGATGGACCGCGGAAATGTTCCTGATGTTCCAGTTGATGCGGCCCAATGTGCTGCCACTTGACGATCTGGGATTGCAAAACGCCGTCAGCCTGCATTACGGCAAAGGACGGCCGTTGTCAGTTGACCGGATTCGCAAGATCGCACGGCCATGGTCGCCCTGGTGCACGGTGGCGACCTGGTACCTTTGGCGCAGCCTCAATCCCGTGCCGGTCGATTATTGATTCCGGCGCCGGCATGCCGGGACACCTAATCGGATAAAATCGCCGCGTTGCAACGAAGCGCGCCCTCAGACGCGCCCACAAAACGCGTGAAAACAACCTTCCTGGATTTCGAACAGTCGATCGCGGAGCTGGAAGCCAAGATCGAAGAGCTTCGCTACGTTCAGGACGACTCGGCCATCGATATTTCCGAGGAAATCCAGCGGCTGCAGAAGAAAAGCCAGGCACTGACCAAGGACCTGTATTCCAAGCTGACGCCATGGCAGGTCTCGCAGGTCGCGCGGCATCCGCAACGGCCCTATACATTGGACTACGTCGCCGAACTGTTCACCGAATTCGAGGAATTGCATGGCGACCGGGCGTTCGCCGATGAC
Source organism: uncultured beta proteobacterium (assembly GCA_903899705.1). Taxonomy (GTDB): domain Bacteria; phylum Pseudomonadota; class Gammaproteobacteria; order Burkholderiales; family SG8-39; genus 2-02-FULL-62-17. The sequence continues at coordinate 17,513 of CAIUKQ010000024.1, read as the reverse complement.
CGCTCCATTGTCGGCGGTCTGGCGCGCTTTGGCGGGCAATCGGTGATGATCATCGGCCACCAGAAAGGCCGCGATACGAAGGAGAAGATTCTTCGCAATTTCGGCATGCCGCGGCCCGAGGGTTACCGCAAGGCCATGCGCCTGATGCATCTGGCCGAAAAATTCGGCATACCGGTGCTCACGTTTGTGGATACGCCGGGGGCCTATCCCGGTATTGATGCGGAGGAGCGCGGCCAGTCCGAGGCTATCGGACGCAGCCTCTACGTCATGGCGGAATTGAAGGTGCCGATCATCAGCACGGTGATTGGCGAAGGTGGGTCGGGCGGAGCGCTTGCCATCGCAGTGGGCGATGTGGTCATGATGCTTCAATATTCGACCTACTCGGTGATATCGCCGGAAGGGTGTGCGTCGATACTCTGGAAAAGTGCGGACAAGGCGCCGGTGGCTGCCGAGACCCTGGGCATTACGGCCAGTCGCATCAAGACGCTGGGCCTTGTCGACAGGATCATTTCCGAGCCACTGGGCGGCGCCCATCGCGACCCGGCGATGGCTGCCCAGAACGTCAAGAAAGCGCTGCAGGATGCCCTGAAGGGCCTTGCGGGCAAGAGTACTTCCGAACTGTTGGGTGAGCGCTTTGAACGATTGATGGGCTATGGAAAATACAAGGAAGCCGCAATCCGCTGATCCGGTGGCGAGGGTCGCAGCGCATCTGCGCGAATACCTGTTTCCCGGCGCCCATGTGGTCCTGGGTCTCTCGGGCGGCATGGATTCGGTCTGCCTGCTTCATATCCTTGCAGAATTGGCGGCGCAACTCCGGTTTTCTCTTCGCGCGGTGCATGTCAATCATGGCATCAGTTCCAATGCAGGTGATTGGGCGACTTTCTGCGAGGCGCTCTGCCGACGCCTTGGCATACCTCTGGCGGTTGAGAGTGTTGATGTCGCGCCGTATCGCCATCTAGGCCCCGAAGCCGCGGCGAGGGCGGCGCGGTGGTCGGCACTGCTCTCGCACGATGCGGAATTTCTCGCACTTGCACAACACCGGGATGATCAGGCTGAAACCCTGCTTCTGCAGTTGATGCGGGGCGCGGGCCCTGCGGGACTTGCAGGCATGGCCGGACACGCACTTCCTGCCCGGTTCAAAGGGGGGGCCGGGCAACATCAGTTGCGGGTATTGCGTCCACTGCTGGATTGGGGGCGAATCGACATCGAGGCGTTCGTGCGTTCGCGGAATCTTGAATGGGTCGAAGACGAAAGCAATTCACATACGGCCCTGGACCGCAATTTTCTCCGGCATCGCGTGCTGCCGGAATTGTCCGGGCGCTATCCGCATGCGGCGGCGATGATCGCTCGGTCCGCGGGCATACTCGGTGAGGCGTCGGACCTGCTGACGCAACTGGGTCTTCAGGACATCGCTGGTATTGAAAGCGGGGACGCCCTCGAACTGCGCGGATTGCGCGCACTGGGCGAGGCAAGGGCGCGAAATGCGCTGCGTGCCTATTGCCATGTCAGGGATATTCCATCACCGGGATTCGCCAGAATTCACGAAATCTGGCTGCAACTCAGGGAGCCGCGCCAGGACAGTCGGATCTGCATCGCGTGGGAGGGTCATGTGCTGAGGCGCTACCGGGACAGGATCTATATCGAAAGGCATGAGTCCCGCGACGCCGCCGGCTTCGAGGGTGCGCGATGGGAGGGCGAGCCAAGTCTTCCGCTGATGGCGCTTGACGGGATGCTCCATTTCCAACCCGAGGAAGGCCGCGGCCTCAGCGTCGAGAAACTGCGGTCGGCGCCGGTGACCATAAGATTGCGCAGCGGCGGCGAGCGTTTGCGCATCGATACCCGCAAACCGCATCGGACGCTGAAGAATCTCTGGCAGGAAAAAGGCACGCCACCCTGGCGCAGGGATCGGCTGCCGCTGCTGTATTGCGCCGACGAACTGGTCTGTGTTCCCGGCATTGGAGACAATGTCGACTGGCGGGCGGCGTCTGGTGAGCGGGGATTGATTGTGACCTGGCAACCGTTCATCTAGGGTCGAACGGCGCGGAATTCAGACTGCGGGCAGTCTGGCAAAGGAGATGCGCACCAGCAGTCCTTTGCCGGAGGAGGGCGTCAGCAACGCAATGCTTGCGCCGTGCCGGTCGGCGATTTCGCGCACGATGGCAAGGCCCAGTCCGCCGCCTTCGGTGTTCGTGCCGGCGACCCGGTAGAATCGTTCGAATACTCGCTCCCTCTCCGCTTCCGGTATGCCCGGACCATCATCCTCGATTTCAAGAACGGGATTTCCCGAGTCAAGCCGGGTTCTTGCAGTGACGTGGCCCCCGCTGCGGGTGTGGATGAGTGCGTTGTCCAGCAGATTGGCAAGCAGTTCGCGCAGCAATTGCGGATCTCCCAGGATTCGGGCCTCCTTCAGATCGAAACCCAGGTCAATATCCCGTGCCAAAGCCCTGGGCACCCATGCTTGGGCGCTTTGCGAGACCAGATCGCGAAGGTCCATGGGAACGCGTGCAATGGGAAGGCTGCTTCCCGGTTCCGCCCGTGCGAGGGTCAGGAGCTGGTTGGCCAGATGGCTCGCACGTTCGGTTTCACCGGCAATCATCTCGATCAATGCTGGCGAACCGTTCCCGCTGGTCTCGCGACGCATGAGTTCCACATGCGTACGCAATCCAGCCAAGGGTGTGCGCAACTGGTGGGCCGCGTTTGCAATGAACCGCTGCTGGGCTTCCAGCGCCTCGGCCAGCCGGGCCAGCAGGTCGTTGATGGCGCCCACCAGCGGCCTGACTTCAAGAGGAGCGCCGCTGTCAGACACCGGGCTCAACTCGCCCGGGGTCCTGCTCCTTATCTGTTCCCTCAGCTCGTCGAGTGGCGCGAGGGCGCGCCGGATGCCGAACCAGAACAGGATGACGGCGACAAAGGCCACCAGGATGGCGGGTGTGAACGCGCCAACGAGGATGTCGTGCACGAGGCGGTCTCGCTTGAGCGTCGTTTCTGCCACCTGCACCAGAACGTTGCCGTTGCGCCTTGGAATGGATATGGCCGCGACGCGCACGGCCTCGCCTTCGATCATGGCGCTGTAGACCGATTGGCCGGTGTTGTCCATGGCAATTTCAGGATTGGGGATAACGGCGTTTCCCGAAATAACCTCATGGTCCGGGCCCGTAACCTGGAAAAAAATCTTGTCGATGGTGTCGATGCGCAGCGCCTCGATCGCAGCCGGCGGCACCTTGACCTCGGTTTCATCCTCGTTTTCGCGGACGTAGTTGGCAATGGCGGTGGCCGGATCGAGCAACCCGTTGTCGTAAGCGTCGTTGGCGGCCCGCACCGCGAGGAAATATCCGGGTATCGCCGAAATCAGGATCAGGGTGAGCAGCGGTATTACCAGCCAGAGGGCCAGCAGTCGCCTGATGCTATCGGGCGCCGCCATCCGGATCTTCAACCATGTAACCGAACCCCCTGACGGTACGAATAAGTATTTCCGCCTTTTCCAGTTTGGACCGGATGCGGGAAACGTAGACCTCGATGGTGTTGTGCGTGAGCGACGAATCCCAGCTGCACAGCGCCTCCAGCATCTGGTCCTTGCTGATGACCTGGCCCGCATGCATCAGTAGATACTCAAGCACGCTCCATTCGCGCGGCGTGAGCTCGATGTCCTCGTCATCGATCTGCGCGCGCTTGGCCACCGTGTGCAGCTTGAGCCGACCGAACGAAAGCACCGGTGCGTGGATGGCCTGGCTGCGGCGGATGAGGGCGCGGACGCGGGCCTCGAATTCGGGCAGTGAAAACGGTTTGGAAACGTAGTCGTCCGCGCCCAGATCAAGGCCTTTGACGCGATCCGCTTCGGCGTCCCTGGCCGTCAGCATCAGGATACTTCCGCGAAACTGATTGGTCCTCAGCTGGTGCAGCACATCGAATCCGCTGATTCCGGGCAGCCCGATGTCAAGGACAATCAGGTCGAATTTTTCCTCTCCGGCGGCTTTGAGCGCCAGTTCGCCGGTTGCAGCGTGGTCCACGGCATAGCCGCTGCCCCTGAGAGTGCGCAGCAACCCGTCGGCCAGGGCCTTGTCATCTTCGACAAGCAGTACTCGCATGGTCTTAATCTGTTCACGGATCAAAGAGGTGAACGAGATTAGCACGCGAACGGAAGTTGTCTGGGGGCAGGGGCCATGCTCGCGCCGGCCCAAAGGGAAAGCCGCAACAAAAAAAAGCGCGGGTGCCTAGTGGGCCCCGCGCATCGAGGAGGAAACAGACTGCGGACAAACTCTAATTGAGGAAGCGTCGCAATGCCTGAAGGAAGGCTGACAAGTGATGTTGCGAACGCCGCGATGTCAAGTTCACGTAAGGGTTTCCCCTGAATATCGTCCGGTGCGGGTGAGAGTCTGTCCGCGTCACCCTGCAAATTGCAGCGCTCCCGGATTCCGCCAGATGCCTGCCGAAACGCACGTCATTGAGCACCGGACAAAGATACTCCGCTTCGACGGCCACAATGCCGCAAAACCCTGATAAAATATAAACTTAGCTTCGTTTTCTATGGCCGCTTGGCGGGTCGGTTCAGGTATGCCGGCCACGATCCATCGGCGAATCGCATTTGTAAAATTGGAGAATCAGTATGGTTGTTGAAAGAACCCTTTCCATCATCAAACCCGACGCCGTGGCGAAAAATGTCGTGGGCCAGATCGTTTCCCGTTTCGAGGGGGCAGGGTTGAAAGTCATTGCCGCGCGCATGACGCAATTGTCCGTGCAGCAGGCCGAAGGATTTTACGCCGTTCATCGCGAGAGGCCGTTCTTTCGCGATCTGGTCAAATTCATGATTTCAGGCCCGATCTTTGTGCAGGTGCTCGAGGGTGAGGATGCCATAGCCAAAAACCGGGATTTGATGGGTGCAACGGATCCGAAGAAGGCCGCCAAAGGGACGATCCGCGCGGATTTTGCGGACAGCATCGATGCCAACGCAGTGCACGGTTCGGACGCGCCGGAAACCGCCCAAAACGAGATCGGGTACTTTTTCCCCAGCCTAGAGGTGTTCTCCCGCTGATGCCGCAAAATCTCCTGGATCTCGATGGCGAGGGCCTTGCCCGGTATATCGACGACCTGGGCGAAAAGCCGTTTCGTGCCCGCCAATTGCAGCGCTGGATTCACCGCGCGGGAGAGAGCGAATTTGCGAGCATGTCGGACCTGGCAAAGGATTTTCGCGAACGTTTATCCTCCTGCGCAGAAGTCCGTGCCCCGCGGATTCTGCGTTCCGGGGTATCGACGGATGGCACGCACAAGTGGCTGCTGGAGGTTGAAGGCGGCAGTGCCATCGAATCGGTGTTCATACCCGAGGCCGATCGCGGCACCTTGTGTGTATCGACTCAGGCCGGTTGCGCGCTTGATTGCAGTTTTTGCTCCACGGGAAAACAGGGGTTCAACCGGAATCTTTCCGTTGGCGAAATCATCGGCCAGTTGTGGATCGCCAACCGGGAGTTGGGTGCGAGACCCGGCGGGGAGCGGGCGATCAGCAACGTCGTGCTCATGGGAATGGGCGAACCGCTGCTCAATTTCGACAACACGGTTGCCGCCCTCCATCTGATGCTCGATGACAATGCCTACGGACTGTCGCGTCGCCGCGTAACGTTGTCCACCTCCGGCATCGTGCCCGCCATCGACGCATTGAGAGACGCCTGTCCGGTTGCGCTGGCGGTTTCCCTGCATGCGCCCAATGACAGTTTGCGCGACCAGCTTGTGCCGATCAACCGCAAGTATCCGCTGCGGGTATTGCTGGACGCGTGCCTGCGATACCTGGAGAAAGCACCGCGCGACTTCGTTACCTTTGAATACGTCATGCTCGATGGCATCAATGACATGCCAGAGCACGCGGACCAGTTGCTGGAGATCCTGGAGGGAGTGCCCTGCAAGATCAACCTCATCCCGTTCAACCCGTTCCCGCAGTCTTCCTACCGGCGTTCGTCTCGGGAGGCGATACGCGATTTCGCCCAGACGCTCAACGCAGCTGGCATCGTCACCACGGTTCGAAAGACACGGGGTGAAGATATTGACGCTGCCTGCGGGCAACTGGCCGGACAGGTCATCGACCGGACGAGGCGGGCAATAAAACTGGTTGGAGTATCCGCATGATGTACAGATTGGCAGTCGTGGCGGCATTTCTGCTCGCCGCCTGTGCCGGGAGCGGAGGCAGTGAACGAAACGAAGGTTTCAGGTCCCAGGTCGAGACGCCTGACGAATCACCGATCATCGGTGAAGTCGGCCCCCCGCGTGAGCGCGCCCGTGCACATGCCGAGCTCGCGTCGGCGTATTACGAACAGGGAAACCTCGGTGTCGCCCTGGAAGAGGCGCGGGTCGCTATCACCGCCGATGCCAATTACGCTCCTGCCTATACGGTGCTCGGATTGATCCACATGGACCTCAAGGAGAACGCGCAGGCCGACGAAAGCTTTCAGCGTGCACTGAGGATTGCGCCCAACGACGCGGACGCCAACCATAACTACGGATGGTTCCTCTGCCAGTCGGGGCGCGAAGATCTGTCCCTGAAATACTTTCTGCTGGCGATCCGGAATCCGCTCTATTCGGCACCGCAAAAATCATATGCGGTGGCTGGGATTTGTGCTGCCCGAAAAAACAACGACCGCGATGCGATTGAATATCTCGAACGTGCATTGCGGCTCGATGCGGGGTATCTGTCGGCGAGGATCAACCTTGCCCAGGTGCGTTACCGGCGTGGTGAGTACGATCAGGCGCGGCTCTTGATCTCCGATTTCAACCGGTCAATTGAGCCGACCGCGGAATCACTGTGGCTTGCATTGCGCATCGAACGCAAGCTGGGTGACAGGGAGTCCGAAACCAAGCTGGCGGAACAACTGCGGCGCCAATTCGCGGGAAGTCCGGAATTCCAGAGCCTTCAACAGGGTAAATACGAGTGAGCGATGTGGCTGACCTGGCGCGGGAGGAGTTGCCATTAACCAGCCCGGGGGCGATGCTTGCTCGTGAAAGGGCCGCCAAGGGATTGGGTGTTGCCGAAATTGCGGCGCAATTGAGGTATTCAACCAAGCAGATCGAGGCGCTGGAGGGGGACGACTACGCGCACCTTCCCGGGACGACATTCGTGAGGGGCATGATCCGTGGATACGCAAAAATTCTCGGCACTCCGGCCACGCCGATGCTTGAGGCGCTTGAGAGAAGACAGGTGCCACCACCGGTGACGGTGGATCTTCGCGCTCCGCGGGTCCCGTTTCCCGACGGCAAGACCCGAACGACCAAGATATATGTCTGGCTTTGCGCGGTCATGCTTGCGGTTATGGCGGGCGTTGGCTATGAATGGAAATTCGGGTTGCCGAGTCTGATGGGGGAATCAGGCCCCGCCACCGCACCTGAAGTTATGAAAGCCGAACCCGCGGAGACACCTACGCCTTCCACAGTAACGGAGTCCGTTTCGCCCACTCCAACCTCGCCGGTCGTCCCGGTTCCAGAACCCGCTCCCGTGCAGATCGCGCGCGCGGAAACGACCGGATCCCAGCCGTTGCCTGCAGCGCGAAGCACCGCAAAGCTTCGTTTCGAGTTTCAAAAGGATGCCTGGGTCGAGGTCAAGGACGGTGGTGGCCGCACGCTTATTGCGCAGATCAGCCGGGCGGGGACACAATCCACCGTTGAAGGCACGCCACCTTTTGCGCTGACCATCGGCAATGCAACCAATGTCCGCGTGACCTACGGGGATCGATCCGTCGATTTGAACCAGTACATCAAATTTGACGTGGCCAGATTCAATCTGGAATGAACGGCAGCAATTCGAGCAACCCATGAGCCCCACCGCAATATCCCGTCGGCATTCTCGCCAGGTGAAAATCGCGCAATTTGCGATTGGCGGCGACGCGCCGGTACGGGTTCAGTCCATGACCAATACCGACACGGCCGATGCCGCGGCAACCGTTTCGCAGATCGCACAGCTCTGGCAGGCGGGATCGGAGCTGGTGCGCATCACCGTGAATTCCCCCGAGGCGGCGTCGCAGGTGGCGAGGATCAGGGACCGACTGGATGCGATGGGCTGCGAGGCTCCGCTTGTCGGCGATTTTCATTTCAATGGACACAAGTTGCTCGCGGATTATCCGGAATGCGCGCTGGCACTGGCCAAGTACCGTATCAATCCGGGCAATGTCGGCCGGGGGGCGAAGCGCGATGAGCAGTTCGCCACCATGATCGAGACCGCCTGCCGGCATTCAAAACCGGTTCGCATTGGGGTGAACTGGGGCAGCCTTGACCAGGAATTGCTCGCCCGGTTGATGGACGAAAATTCCAGAATTGAACAACCGGCATCAGCACCCGCCGTCATGCGGGAAGCGCTGGTTGTTTCTGCGCTGGAGTCCGCAGCCCGAGCCGAGGAAATCGGCCTGCCGGGCAATGCCATCATTCTTTCCTGCAAGGTGAGCGGCGTTCAGGATCTCATCGCCGTCTATCGCGAACTGGCCCGCCGCTGCGACTATCCGCTTCACCTCGGCCTCACGGAGGCAGGCATGGGCAGCAAGGGGATCGTTGCATCCACGGCGGCCATGTCGGTGCTGCTGCAGGAGGGAATCGGGGACACCATACGCGTTTCACTGACGCCCGACCCCGGCGGCGACCGCACGCGCGAAGTGGTTGTTGCGCAGGAAATCCTCCAGACCATGGGACTGCGCGCATTTGCGCCCATGGTGATCGCGTGTCCGGGCTGCGGACGTACCACCAGCACCGTGTTTCAGGAGTTGGCGGCGCAGATTCAGGATTACCTGCGCAATCAGATGCCGGTCTGGGCAAAGAAATATCCCGGCGTCGAGGAAATGCATGTCGCGGTGATGGGTTGTGTGGTAAATGGTCCTGGGGAATCGCGGCAGGCCAATATCGGTATCAGTTTGCCCGGATCCGGAGAGAATCCGGTGGCGCCGGTCTACGTGGACGGTGAAAGAGTAGTGACCCTGAAAGGGCCCTCCATCGCTGCCGAATTCCAGTCGATCGTCGAGCGTTATGTGGCCGGCCGATATGGCGATGGTGGAGCAGGGCGCAGGTCCGAGCGTGACACCGGCAGGACGATTCCCATCAAAGTTCTTGCCTGAGGCAGTGGATTCCAATGAGTGATGAACTACGCGCAGTGCGCGGAATGAACGATATTCTTCCCGACGAAGCGGAACGCTGGGAAGCACTTGAGGACACGCTCAGGGGGTGGCTCCGTTCGTATGGTTACAGGAACATCCGCACGCCCATGGTGGAACCGACGTCCTTGTTTCGCCGGGCCATTGGCGAGGCGACGGATATCGTCGAAAAGGAGATGTACAGCTTCGAAGACAGCCTCAACGGTGAACAGCTCACCTTGCGGCCCGAGGCAACAGCATCGACGGTGCGCGCGGCGCTCGAGCACAGCCTGCTCTATGGTGGACCGCAGCGGGTTTATTACATGGGGCCGATGTTCCGGCACGAAAGGCCGCAAAAGGGCCGATACCGGCAGTTTCACCAGGTCGGAGCAGAGGCACTGGGATACTCGGGACCGGACGTCGACGCTGAAATGCTGCTGATGTGCCAGCGCCTCTGGAATCTGCTCGGGCTCACGGGAATACGCCTCGAAATCAATTCCCTTGGCAGCAGCGAGGAGCGCAAACTCCACCGCGCGGCTCTGGTTGCTCATTTAGAAGCCCATACGGATCAGCTGGATGAAGACGCCCGCCGGCGCATGCACAGCAACCCGTTGCGGATCCTTGACAGCAAGAATCCGGTGATGAAGGACATCATCGACTCCGCACCGAACCTGATGAACCATCTTGGCGACGCGTCATTGAAGCATTTCAATGCCTTGCAGGACGTCCTCAAGGATGCAGGGATTGCCTATCGAATCAATCCTCGCCTAGTCAGAGGGCTCGACTATTACAATCTCACGGTTTTTGAGTGGATCACGGACAAATTGGGTGCCCAGGGAACCGTGTGCGGTGGCGGGCGATATGACGGACTGTTCGAGCAATTGGGCGGCAAGCCCCAGGCTGCCTGCGGATGGGCCATGGGCGTGGAACGCCTTCTGGCTTTGATGGAGGCCGAAGGCCGTGCGCCCACTAAACCTGTGCCCGAGGTTTATCTGGTCAATCAGGGCGCTGCAGCGGAACGCACGGCGCATAGAATGGCGGAAAGCCTGCGAAGTGCGGGCATTTCCGTAGTGCAGCATGCCGGCGGTGGCAGCTTCAAGTCGCAGATGAAACGCGCGGATTCGAGCGGTGCAAGCGTGGCTGTTATCGTGGGAGACGATGAAGCTGCTGCAGGTGAAGCCAGCGTCAAATCGCTGCGCTCCGCCCGTGGGCAGATCCGGATTCAGGAACAGGCGTTGGCGCAGGCCGTCAAGCTGATTCTGACGGAGGAGCTCCTGGCGGGATGAGGCGGCCTGAGCTGCATTTGAATTAGATTATTGACATCCTTCGGCAATCACGTCGCCGAAAACATTCTCTGAAAGTCATTTGACATGAGTACTTTGGATCTCGAAGAGCAGGAACAGCTGGCCACGCTGAAAGCGTGGTGGAAGGAGTACGGCAATCTCGCCATGCTGGCAGTCAGTCTGGCACTCCTCCTTTTTGCCGCGTGGAACGGCTGGAACTGGTATCGCAGTTCCCGTTCGATGGAGGCAGCGTCTCTCTATGAAACCCTCCAGTCCGCGGCGCGTGCCAATGACCTGAAAGCCGCGCGCGAAGCGACGGGAACCCTGCTGGAAAAATATCCGGGCACCACCTATGGTCCGCTCGCGGCACTGGTCTCTGCGCGCATGCATTTTCAGTCGGGCGATCTCAAGACCGCCAGGGCGCAGCTCCAATGGGTCACCGAAAGCGGCGCGAGCGACGAACTCAAAGCGGTAGCGCGGCTTCGTCTTGCCAATGTGATGCTTGACGATGCGGCACCGGACGATGCGCTGAAGATTCTCGCGGCCAAGCCCGCGCAGGGATTTGAAGCCCTGTTCGAGTCCATGCGCGGGGATATTTTGCTGGTTCAGAAGAAGCAGAACGAGGCGCGCGAAGCCTATCGGTCTGCACTTGAAAAGACCCTCAAGAACGACGCCGGATTGAGTGAACAGCTAAGGCGGAAAATTGACGCTCTGGGCGAGGGCTGATTCCGTGCGTAACAAGGGCTTTCTGCTCCTGCTTCCGCTGATGCTGGCCGGATGCTCGAGCATGAACCCGATGGACCTGATCCGGCCCGATACGCGCCCGAAGATGGCGCCGTTGGTCGAAATCAAGTCGCCCATCGCCAGCAAGACACTGTGGCAGGCGAATGTGGGACCTTCCGGCCCGGCAGTGTTCACCCCGGCAGTCGTCGGGAACGCCGCTTATGCGGCAGCCCGCGACGGCACGGTCGCACGCTTTGACGCCGCCAGCGGTCGCCAGATATGGCGTATCCGCGCGGGCGCCCAATTGTCTGGTGGCGTGGGCGCTGATACATCGCTGGTCGCGGTCGGGTCAAGCGAAGGAGAAGTGATCGGCATTGACGCCTCGAACGGAAACATCCGGTGGCGCGCGAGCGTTTCAAGTGAAGTGCTTGCCGCGCCCGTGGTAGCCGGGGATGCAGTCGTGGTGCGCGCGTCAGACAGCCGTATATTTGCACTGGACAGCGTTGACGGTCGCCGTCGCTGGGTCTATCAGCGCGCGGTCCCTTCCCTGACGATTCGAAGCAGCGAGGGCGTCGCTGTTCGGGAAAACGTGGCGTACGTCGGATTTGCCGGAGGCCGACTCACGGCCATCAGCCTGGGCAATGGCGGCTTGCGATGGGAGTCCGCAGTCGCCCAACCGCGGGGCGCCACGGAGCTGGAGCGCGTGGCAGATGTTGTCGGCGTTCCCTGGGTTTCGGAACGAGAGATTTGTGCCGTAGCGTATCAGGGGAGAGCGGCATGCTTTGATGCAACCAATGGCCAGCCGCTCTGGACGCGGCCCATGTCCAGCACGAATGGCCTGAGTGCCGATGCGAGATATGTATTCGTCACCGACGACAAAGGAGCTGTCAATGCCCTCGACAGGAGCAACGGGACCAGTTTCTGGAAGCAGGATCGTTTTTTTCTGCGTAATCTGACGGTGCCGTTTCCACTGGGCCGTCAAATCATTGCCGGGGATGTCCAGGGATTCATCCATGTCATGGATCGCGAAAATGGAAACCTCATTGGCAGGATCGCCACGGATTCGAGCGGGATTGCAGCGAACATCGTCGCACTGCCCGAAGGAATGCTGGCGCAAACAAAGAACGGCGGGCTTTATGCCATCATCTTGCAGCCCTGATTTGATATCGCACGAATTGCGAGTTTTGTTGCCGCTACCGGAACGGCACCGGTGAAGCCGGTCCTGGTGCTTGTGGGACGACCCAATGTGGGCAAATCCACGTTGTTCAATCGTCTCACGCGAACGCGGGATGCATTGGTTGCGGCAACCCCTGGATTGACACGCGACCGGCACTATGGGTTTGGGCAGCAGGGAGACCGGGGATTTGTGGTCGTCGATACCGGCGGACTCGAGCCGGTTGCCAAGGAAGGCATCCTTGCCCAGATGGCGCGCCAGACGTTGACCGCCCTTGCCGAAGCCGACGCAATTATATTCCTCGTCGACGGGCGGGAAGGTGTTACGGCGCAGGACATTCGGATCGCGGAACAGTTGCGCCGTTCGGGGCGCCCCATCTATCTTGCCGTCAACAAAACGGAAGGCATGAAGGCGGATTCGGCATGCGCCGAGTTCAACGAGCTTGGAATCGGCGAACCGATTCCGATAGCGGCGGCGCATGGCGAAGGCGTTCGCGACCTTGTGGAAACAGCGCTTGCACGATTTCCGGTCGATGACGAAGAGGCCGAAACCCCGCAGGACCGTCACCCGAAAATCGCCATCGTTGGGCGACCGAACGTGGGGAAATCGACTCTGGTGAATGCGCTGGTCGGCGAGGAACGGGTCATCGCATTCGACCAGCCGGGGACAACGCGCGATGCCATAGAAGTGGAATTCTCCCTGAGGGACAAACGCTATACGCTGATAGACACCGCCGGGTTGCGTCGCCGCGGCAAAGTCTTTGAAAGCGTTGAAAAATTCTCCGTTGTCAAGACACTGCAGTCCATCGATGCGGCCAATGTTGTGATACTGGTTCTCGATGCTCAACAGGACATTTCCGAACAGGATGCCCATATCGCCGGATTCGTCCTCGAACGAGGCCGGGCGCTGGTGGTCGCGATCAACAAATGGGACGGAATGAGCGAAGAAGAGCGCGAACTAGCGAAACGCTCCTTCGCCCGCAAGCTGGGGTTCCTGTCTTACGCAAGGTCCCACAATATTTCTGCCAAACACGGGCGGGGGCTGGCAGCTTTGTTTGCGTCGGTCAACAAGGCGTTCGATGCCGCCAACGCGAAGCTTTCGACACCACGCCTTACGCGTACCCTGATCGCGGCGGTGGAACAACAGCCGGCACCCCGCAAGGGCATGATCCGGCCAAAAATGCGCTACGCCCATCAGGGGGGCATGAACCCTCCGGTGATTATTGTCCATGGAAATTCTCTGAGCTCGGTACCAGAGAGCTACAGGCGTTACTTGGAGGGGAAATTCCGCGAAGCCTTCGAATTGCAGGGGACGCCGCTTCGCATCGAATTCAAGAGCGGACGCAATCCCTATGCCGAGTCGTGAGATTCGAGCAGTTTGAGGGGATGGCTCCTAGAAAACACCAACGTAAAACGGGCTATGTCATTGTCAATAACGAACAAAATCAGCTACATTAGCGTTTGATCGAAAAAAAAAGCACCGGGGGAACCCATGAGCGCCAAAGGACAATTGTTACAAGATCCATTTCTCAATGTGCTGCGCAAGGAGCATATCCCGGTATCCATCTACCTGGTCAACGGCATCAAACTGCAGGGACAGATCGAATCATTTGATCAGTACGTCGTCCTGCTACGCAATACCGTGACACAGATGGTCTACAAGCACGCAATATCGACGGTCGTGCCGTCGCGCGCAGTCAATTTTGCGCTGGACGCCCAGAGTCCCGATACCTGATAGCACCACGGCATACCCAGATTCCCGAGTCCAGATGCTAGAACGCGCAGCGGGCGATGGTCGCGCCATCCTCGTTGGACTTGATCTGGGAAACAGGGGATATGCGGAGAGCGTGGAGGAGCTTGAGCAACTGACCCTGAGTGCCGGCGTGATACCGCTGGCGATTATCCGAGGCAGACGAGAGCGTCCGGACCCCGCCCTATTCGCCGGTTCAGGGAAGGTTTCGGAAATCCGCGAAACAATTGCGGCGCACCAGGCCGGACTGGTCATCTTCAACCACGATCTGTCGCCAGCCCAGGAACGCAATCTGGAAAAAGCGCTGGCCTGCCGGGTCATCGACAGGACCAACCTGATTCTGGACATCTTCGCCCAGCGCGCAAAAAGCGCTGAAGGAAAATTGCAGGTGGAACTTGCGCAACTGGAACATCTGGCCACGCGCCTTGTTCGCGGATGGACCCATCTGGAGAGGCAGAAAGGCGGGATTGGATTGCGTGGACCGGGCGAGACCCAGCTTGAGACCGACAGGCGACTCATCGGCAAGCGGGTCAAGGTTCTCAAGGAGAAGCTGGCGGATTGCCGGCAGCGCCGGGAAATCCAGCGCAGGGCGCGCGCCAAGGGCCAGGTCCTCTCGGTATCCCTCGTGGGTTATACCAACGCCGGAAAATCGACTTTGTTCAACAGCCTTACCCATTCCGACGCCTATGCGGCGAACAAGCTTTTTGCCACGCTCGATACCACGACGCGGCGCGTGTTTCTGCCGGACGCAGGGAGCATTGTCGTATCGGATACCGTCGGTTTCATCAGGGACCTGCCGCACGAACTGGTTGACGCTTTTAGGGCCACATTGGAGGAAACCATACGTGCGGATATGCTTCTGCATGTTGTGGACGCCTCCAGCGGGATTCGCGAGGCCCAGATGGCCGAAGTAGACAGCGTTGTTGCGGAAATAGGCGCCGAGAAAATTCCCATGATCCTCGTGTGGAACAAGATTGATCTGGGTGAGGTTTCGCCCGGCATCGACCGCGACGAGCATGGTAAGATTCAACGCGTACGCTTGAGCGCCAGGACGGGGGCCGGAATGGAACATTTGCGCACCGCCCTTGCCGAAATGGCGGCCGTGAAGACCCCTTTGAATACCAAACAGCGCTTGACTCATGTTTCTGGAGCTTGATTCCTCATGTCTTTGAACGACCCTCAGTGGGGTAAGCGCGGCGGCGGACAGGGTGGCGGCGATGGCCCCCCGGACCTCGACGAAATGTGGCGCAATTTCAACAAGAAGCTCAATGGCCTGTTCAACCGGCGCAAGGGGGGCGGGGGTGTTGGCGGACCTGGCGAACCCACCAATTTCCGGCAGATTGGCGGCGGCATCGGACTTCTGGCCGGATTACTCCTCGTTGTCTGGTTCGCAAGCGGTTTTTATATTGTTGTCGAAGGTCAGCAGGGCGTCGTCCTGACGCTAGGCAAATTCTCCGAGGTTACGAATTCGGGACTTCGCTGGCGCTGGCCGTATCCGATCCAAACAAATGAAATTGTCGACCTCACCGGCGTACGCACGGTGGAGGTGGGGTATCGCAACAATGTCAAAACAAAAGTATTGCGCGAATCATTGATGCTGACCGATGACGAAAACATTATTGATATCCAGTTTGCCGTGCAATACACGCTTAAAAACCCTTCCGAATTCCTGTTCAACAACAGGCGGCCGGAGGAGTCGGTTCTGCAGGCCGCGGAAGCCGCGACCCGGGAGATCGTCGGCAAGAGCAAGATGGATTTTGTCCTTTACGAAGGGCGTGAACAGGTTGCGGCGGCAGCGCAAAAACTGATGCAGGAAATCCTTGACCGGTACCAGATAGGAGTCAACATCAGCCGCGTGACCATGCAGAACGCACAACCGCCCGAACAGGTGCAGGGCGCCTTTGACGACGCCGTCAGGGCCAAGCAGGATCTTGAGCGCCAGAAGAACGAAGGGCAGGCCTATTACAACGACATCGTGCCCAAGGCAGGCGGCACGGCTGCGCGGCTCATCGAAGAAGCCAACGGCTACAGGCAAAGCGTCATCGCCAATGCCGAGGGTGAGGCATCACGATTCAAGCAGATTCTGGTTGAATACAATCGCGCGCCGGGCGTCATGCGCGATCGCATGTACCTGGAAACCATGCAGCAGATCATGACCTCAACCACCAAGGTGTTGATCGACGCGCGTGCGGGATCCAATCTGCTGTACCTGCCGCTGGACAAACTGATCCAGTCGGTTGGAGCTACAGGTGCCCCGGACATTCCAGCCCCTGCCGTACCGGGGGCCAGCGCCGCCGGGACCGCGCCGCCGCCGTCGCTGGACACAAGCCCGCGTTCCCGCGATACGTTGCGTGGTCGTGAAAGGGAGGGACGGCCATGAACGAAAACCGGACAATGGCCATGATTGCCGGGGCGGTGGCGCTCTGCATCGTTTTTGCGATGTCTATGTTTACGGTGGACCAGCGCGAGAAAGCCGTGATCTTCCAGTTCGGGGAAATCACGGAAATCATCAGCGATCCCGGCCTGCATTTCAAATGGCCGTTGGTCCAGAACGTCCGCTATTTTGACAATCGCATACTAACGCTGGACACTCCTGACACCGAGCGTTTCATTACATCGGAGAAGAAAAATGTCCTTGTGGATTCTTTCGTCAAATGGCGAATCGGGGACCTCAAGCAGTATTACATCAGCGTGCAGGGTGATGAAACCCGGGCTCAGACGCGGCTTTCTCAAACGGTGAACTCCGCCTTGCGCGAGGAATTCGGCAAACGCCTTGTACATGAGGTGGTGTCGGGCGAGCGCGATGACATCATGCGCATCGTCCGGGACAAACTCGAAGAGGACGCACGACGCATTGGCGTCAGCATCGTCGACGTGCGTCTCAAGCGAGTTGAGCTTCCCCAGGAGGTCAGCGAATCCGTCTACCGCCGCATGGAAGCCGAACGGCGCGCAGTAGCCAGCGAGTTGAGGTCCCAGGGTTTTTCGGATGCGGAAAAGATTCGTGCAGAGGCCGAGCGTGAGAGGCAGATCATCATCGCAGAGGCTTACAAAAAGGCGCAACAGGTCAAGGGCGAGGGTGACCAGAAATCAAGCGGCATCTATGCGCAGGCATTCGGACAGAATCCGGAGTTCTATTCCTTTTATCGCAGTTTGGAAGGCTATCGCGCGGGATTTGCCAAGAAAAGCGACGTCCTGGTCCTCGAGCCCGGTTCGGATTTCTTCAAGTACATGAAGAGCCCAGGCAAAGGCACCAAATAGAATCTGATGGGCAAGACCTTGCTGCTGGCTTTTGCCCTGATGCTTATCATCGAAGGATTGCTGCCGTTTGTGGTTCCCCAGGTGTGGCGTGATATGTTCAGACGGATAATTGCCATGACTGACGGACAAATACGGTTTTTCGGGCTGACCTCGATGGTTGCCGGCGCTTTACTGCTGGTGGTCGCCCAATAGTGCTTTAGGTGAGCGTGCGTTTTAGGATTGCGACGCAATCAATAT
>CAIUKQ010000023.1 GCA_903899705.1 uncultured beta proteobacterium | reverse complement strand
GGAATTCTCGATTGTTTCAAAAAAGCGGATATATCGCCGAACGACACGACGCTCATCAATCACGGAACCACGCTGGTCATCAACGCATTGATTCAGCGCTTCGGGGGCCGGACGGCGCTGGTGACCACCGAAGGGTTCCGCGACATTCTGGAAATTGCGCGCGGCAACCGGCCGGATCCGCTGGACCTTTACTATCAACGGGACGAGCCCCTCATTCCGCGTGAAATGCGCTTTGAGGTTAAGGAGCGTATAGATAGCAACGGAAAAGTGATCGAGGCGCTTGATGTGGCAGGGCTGGAGCGGCTGGCGGAACGGATCCGCCAGGAAAGGACCGAAGCGATCGCCGTATTTTTTCTCAATTCCTACGCCAATCCCGCTCATGAAGAGCAGGCCGCCGCGACTTTGAGGCGTTTGCTCCCGGGCGTGTTCGTCACCTGCAGCACCGAATTGTCGCGGGAATGGTATGAGTACGAGCGCACGTCGACAGTTGCTGCAAATGCTTATGTCGGACCCCAGGTAAATTCCTACATCCGAGCGCTGGAGTCTGACCTCAGGGAAAGAAAATTTTCCGGCACCATCTACATGATGGGTTCGAATGGCGGCGTGTTGTCGGTCGAGCGTACTTGTCGCCAGCCGATTGCGCTGGTGGAATCCGGCCCCATTGGCGGTTGCATCGGCGCCGGCGTCTATGCGCAGTCGCTTGGATTCGGAAACGTTATTTCCTTCGACATGGGCGGCACCACAGCGAAGTGCACGCTGGTCGAAGAGGGCCGCTTTTCAGTAGATTCTATTTATTACGCGGCAGGCTATACCCGTGGTTTTCCCATCAAATCGCCGGTCATCAACATCGTCGAAGTGGGTTCTGGCGGGGGGTCGATCGGCTGGCTGGATTCGCAGAACCGGCTGCATGTCGGCCCGAAGAGTGCCGGTTCCACGCCTGGCCCGGCCTGCTACGGCCGTGGAGGTGTGGAACCCACGGTGACTGATGCAAACCTGTTGTTGGGGCGCCTCAACGCGGACCATTTCCTGGGAGGCGAGCTGGTCCTGGATGTCGAGGCGGCCCGTCAGGCAGCAAGCCGCCTTGCAGAACCGCTGGGCTACAAGGGCGAAGAGGGCTTGATACGCCTTGCGAGTGGCATCGTTTCGATAGCGACCGTGGTCATGGCCGGCGCGATACGCCGCATTTCAGTAGAGCATGGCCGTGACCCGCGAGATTTTGTTTTGTTCAGCTATGGCGGCGGCGGACCATTGCATGCATGCGCGCTGGCCCGGGAGCTTTCGATACCGATGGTTGTCATTCCGCCGGAACCGGGAAATTTCTCCGCGATCGGGATGCTGCTGGCTGACGCCAGACTGGATGACTCCAAGACCTTTACCGGGGTACTTCGCGAGGAGGGCGTGGCGGCAATGGAGGCGACGTTCAAGGAAATGGAACAAAGCGGGGCGGATTCTCTAAGGAAGGAATTTGGCTGCGATGATCCGCGGTTTGAGCGCTTCCTTGAAATGCGTTACGTGGGGCAGCGCCATAACATAAAGGTGCCTGTATCCGGATTGTCAGGTGCGAATGCCATTCGCGCTGCGTTTGAAAAGGACTATGAACGGCGCTACGGCCACGCTGATCCCAAGGCCGCGGCGGAAATCCAGGCGCTCCATCTGTCTACTTCAGCCCGGTTGCGTCGGCCGGAGATCGAGCGCTTGTCGCGTCAATCAACCAACGGCGCCGTGTCGACTCGCAGCGTGACCTTTGACGCGGACTCTCCCGCAGTGGACTCGCAGGTCTACGATCGGTATGCGCTCCCGCCCGGTTTTTCCGCCGACGGACCGGCGATCATCGAAGAATACGGTTCGACAACGGTGGTTTGGCCGGGGGACCGTTTCGAAATCGGGCCGATGCACGAAATCCGCGTTCATTGCGGCAAACCCTGATGGCGACAATCATGGACAAAATCGCTTCTTCACAACAGAACCCCTCCATTGATCCTGTGACCCTGGAGGTGATTCGACACGCAGTCACCTCGATCACCGATCAGATCGACGCCAACATCACTCGAACCGCTTTCAGTCCCTATATTTATGAGTACAAGGACTATGCAGTCGGCATCACCACTGCAAGCGGCGAACTGATTACAACCTCCACTGGAGGGATGCCGGTGTTTGTGGCGGATTCTGTCGGCATGGCGGTTCGGGATGGACTGGAGATTTACGGGAAGGACCGGTTGCATCCCGGCGATGTGCTGGTGTGCAATCACGCGGCCATTCAGGGCCAGCATCTCAACAACACGGTCATGTATGCGCCGATATTCGCCGGGCCGGGGCAAGCCGTGCTGGCTGGTTTCTTTGCCATCAATGTTCACTGGATCGATATCGGCGGCATGTCGGTCGGTGGAATTTCGTTCCGTACCACCGACATTTTCATGGAGGGGCTGCAACTGCGAACCGTCAAGTTGTGGTCGCGTGGCGAACCGGTGGAGGACATCTATCGAATCATCGAATGCAATACCCGCTTTCCTCAGGAATTGATGGGTGATATCGCGGCCCAGCTTGGCGGCTGCGTGCTGGGGCGCAATCTGGTGGCGGCGCTGGTGAACAAGTACGGCGTTGACACGTTTAACGGCGCGGTGCAAACCATGTTTGATCAGTCGGAAGCTGCTACGCGGGAAAAGATCCGTGCTGTGCCCGACGGCACTTACGAGGCCGAGGCGTTTCTGGACAACGACGGCGTAACCGAAAGCCCGATTCCCATCAAGGCGAAAGTCATCATTCATGGCGACGAGATGACCATTGATTATTCCGAAATGGCAGGACAGGTGCCCTCCTGCATCAATTCAGGTCCTTTCGGCGGCGGGCGCACCACTGCGCGGCTTGCATTCAAGTACCTGATTGCGCGCGATGAGATGGCCAATGAGGGCACTTATCGTCCGCTGAAACTCATCCTGCCGGAAGGCACCTTGTTGAGCGCCGCGCCAACGGCGGCCATGGCGCTGTACCCGATGCCGTTTCCAACAGTCATTGACGTCATTATCAAGTCACTGGAAGGCGTGTTGCCTCTGCAGGTGACCGGTGCCCATTTCGGCACCTATTCCTCGTTCCGGCTGCTGGGCAAGCGCGCCAACGGTTCAACCTTCAGCTGCAACGACAGTGGGCATGGTGGTTGGGGAGCCTGCGCCACTCACGATGGCGCGGGCCCGTTCCGCACCATGGCTCACGGCGATACGCGGATCATTCCTGTCGAACTTCAGGAGGCGCTGTATCCGATGCGCATCGAGGAGTTTGCGTTGCGCGAAGATTCCGGCGGCGCCGGCCAGTTTCGCGGTGGCATGGGATTTCGCAAACGTTACCGGATCCTGGCGCCCTGCGAGTTGTTCCTCAATTTTGATCGGGTCGAGTGCCCTCCCTGGGGTGTGCGCGGGGGCGGCACGGCAAAGGCGGGACGTGTCACCGTCACCAAAGCACGTGGCGACCCCCAGGTGTTCTACAAGGCCGAGGGTCTTCTGCTCGACAAAGGGGACATCATCGTGGTCGAAACCGGCGGCGGCGGGGGATATGGCCATCCTGGCGACAGAACGATTGAACTGTTGCAGCGCGACCTGACACGAGGCTATGTTTCCCCTCAGGCGGCCAAGCGTGATTACGGGGTCACCGTCGATTCGAGCGGGACGGTGTGTCGGTGATCCGGAGGCGGACATGAACGATACCGGCAATCGGCGCCTGATTGATGTCCATCACCATCTCGTGCCCCCCGGTTATGCAGAGAGTGCGGGCAGGCAGCGCATCCAGCGTCAATCAGGCGGTCGCAGCAATTCGACCATCTCGACCTGGACGCCGCAAACTTCCCTCGATGCGATGGACCAGTGCGGCATCGCAACCGCCATCACCTCCGTTTCCACGCCGGGCACATGGTTCGGCAATGTGGAGGAGTCGCGGCGCCTTTCCCGGGATTGCAACGAGTATGGTGCGCGGCTGGCGCGCGACTTCCCGGGCCGCTTCGGTGCCTTTGCCGCGCTTCCATTGCCTGACGTCGAAGGCAGTTTGCGCGAAATCGAATACGCGCTCGACGTGCTGAAGGTCGACGGGTTCGTACTCATGACGAGCTATGACAACAGATGGCCTGGCGAGTGCGAGTTCGCCCCTGTATTTGAAGAGCTGAACCGGCGCGGCGCTGTGGTGTACTTTCATCCCACGGCACCGGCCTGCTGCCAGAACCTGATTACCGATGTGGTGGACGCCACCGTCGAATACATGTTCGACACCGTGCGCGCGGTCAT
This sequence comes from uncultured beta proteobacterium, assembly GCA_903899705.1. GTDB lineage: Bacteria > Pseudomonadota > Gammaproteobacteria > Burkholderiales > SG8-39 > 2-02-FULL-62-17. Next base: position 11,035 of record CAIUKQ010000023.1, on the reverse strand, counting down.
CAGCCTTTTGTACAGCGGGACGTTCTCGCGCTGCAGCGATATCCGATTCATTTTTTCCCACAATGGCAGCGCGGTGCCGCTTCTGCAGCACCGCATGTCCGCCCCCTGGCATTCAAACAAGGTGTTTGCCGAACGCATGCCGAACGGACCGCAGCACGAGCTGAAAAAGCTTTACTACGAAACCGCAGGCTCGACATTTCCGGAGTCTTTCGCTCCATTGCTGCAACTGGTCACGCCGCGAAACATTCTGTTTGGCACGGACTATCCATTGGGCCGCATGACGGTGGCCGAGACGATGTCGGGGCTGATGGCACAGGGTTTCGGCGCTGAAGAACTGCGCATGATCGAACGCGGAAATGCGGCGGGACTGTTTCCAAGATTTGCGTGAACTCCAGGAGGTGGTGATGGGCAATCGCACCAAACGTTCGAATACCGCAACCTTGTTGACGCCCATTGTCTGGGCGCTGGTGGCAATCTCGGCATCCGCTCTGGCGCAGTCGTATCCAGTCAAACCCATCCGTATGATCGTGCCCTATCCCCCCGGGGGTATCGATATTTTCATCCGTGCCATTGCTCCCAAGGCGGCTGAGATGCTTGGGCAACCCATCATTCTCGAGAATCGGGGCGGCGCCAATGGCTTCATTGGAACCGAGATGCTGGCGCGCACGGAACCCGATGGTTACACCCTGGGATTTGTAAGTTCATCGAGCATGGTGGGAGGGCCGGTTCTCAGCAAGAGCCCGCCGTTCGACCCGGTGAAGGATTTCACGCCGGTTGTGTTCCTCGTCGAAACGACGCTGGTGCTGACGGTATCGCCGGCAGTGCCCGCCCACTCGGTCAAGGAGCTGATCGACCATGCAAAGCGCAATCCGGGCAAGCTTTCGTACGCAAGTTCGGGTGTCGGTTCAGCGTTTCACCTGAATGGCGAAAAGTTCAAGCTGCTGACCGGAGTTGATATGGTCCACGTCCCTTACAAGGGGAGTGCGCCAATGGCCACGGATCTGCTGGCCGGGCGGGTCGAAGTCGGGTTTCCCGCGCTCAACAACGTGAATCCTTATCTTTCGACGGGTAAGTTCAGGCTGCTGGCGGTGATGGCAAAGAAACGCAATCCCGAGTTGCCCACCGTGCCTGCGATCGGGGAAGCGATACCGGGATTTCCGCCACAGACGCCATTTCATGGCGTTTATGCGCCTGCCCGCCTGCCGCAATCTGTCGTGAGCCGCTTGAATGGTGTGTTTAACAAGGCGATGGAGTCGCCTGATTTCCGCCAGCTGGCGGCCGGCAATGGCGCGGTCATCGTCGGCGGTCCGCCGGAACAGCTTGGGGATACGGTAAAGGCGGACCTTAAAGAAGTGGGGGACCTGGTCCAGCGCCTGGGCATTCCCAAGGAATAGCCCAAAAATTGAAGGAGTCGATCAAAACATGGAAATAGTTGAGAAAGATCTCGTCGTGGTGGGCGGGGGCATTGCCGGCCTCACCGCAGCAATTCGTGCCGCTGAAGCCGGGTGCAGCAGCATCGTACTCGAGCAAGGAGCAGAGGAGGCCTATCCCTGCAACGCGCGCATAGCAACAGGGGTGCTGAATCTTGCTCATGCCGACCCGATGAGTGGCGAGAAAGCGCTACGCAAGGCGATCGATGACGACACCGAAGCCTATGCCGATCCCGCACTGGCAGATCTCATCGCCCGGACGGCTGGGCCGGCGATGCAGTGGCTGCGCGCATCCGGGGCCAAAATGATAAGGGCGATGGTTCAGGGTTCGCCTGTCTGGATGATCGCGCCTCCCCGGCTGCCATCCACCGGCCACCAATGGCAAGGCTATGGGCCGGACCAGATGATGCATGCGCTGGAGGGCAGGCTGCGCAAACACGGCTCGGCGATTCAGCGTGGAATGCGGGCGCGGCGTCTTTGCATGGAAAACGGCCGTTGCGTCGGCGTCGAAGCGGAACGCGGCAATGTCACCATTCGTTTCAATGCGCGCAATGTGCTGCTCGCCGATGGCGGATTTCAGGGAAATGCCGATTTGGTGCGACGCTTCATATCGCCGCGTCCCGAATGCCTGACTCAGCGCTCCGCCGGGACAGGTCGCGGCGACGCGCTGCTCATGGCAGAGGAAGCGGGCGCAAGGCTGACCGATGCGGACGCGTTTTACGGCCACCTGCTTTGTCAGGATTCGCTGACCAATGCATTGTTGTGGCCCTATCCAACCATGGATACGCTGGTGGGTGGCTGCATCATGGTCGATCGCAGTGGACGGCGGTTCGCCGACGAAGGACTCGGAGGCATTACGCTTTCTAATGTCCTGGCGCGCCTCGCCGATCCCCTGTCTGCAACGGCAATCTTCGATCAAGCGATTTGGGAGTCCAGTGGTCGTGTCGAACGCGTTGCGCCAAACCCGCACCTCGTCTCGGCTGGCGGCACTTTATATTCGCAGCCTGATTTGGCGTCATTGGCCCGGGCACTCGACATGCCTGAGGGCAACCTCCGCCAGACCGTTGACGCCTATAACGCGGCAATTTTGACCGGTTCGGGCGACACGTTAATGCCCCCGCGCACTGCCGGCCGGGCATTTGGTGTTTCGCGCGCGTCCAGTGATCGCGTCACCCTGCTGCCTGTCAAGACCGGTCCCTTCTACGCCGTTCGACTGTGTGCGGGAATTTCCTTCACCATGGGCGGAATAGCGATCGATACCTGCGCTCGCGTGCTTGCGAGAGGTGGAGAACCGATCCCCGGCCTGCTTGCCGCGGGAGCATGTACGGGAGGCATAGAGGGCGGGCCGGTCGCCGGTTACATCGGTGGACTGATGAAGTCGACCTGCCTCGCGTTCGTAGCGGGCGAGACGGCCTCACGCCGTAATTGACCAACCTAAACGACGAGAGAAAAATGTAAAGGATTGCCATGATCAAGAAACAAACTCAACCTCCCGAATATTGGGACCGGCTTTTTGCGCCAAGTTCCTGTCTTGCGCTGATCACCACCGCCGATCGAAGCGGACGTACCAATATCGCTTCGTATGGGACATGCACCCGCGTGTGCCATGACCCCGTCTACATCGCTTTTACCACCGGCACCGGCAAGGACACCACGAAGAACGCACTCGACACCGGTGAGTTTGTTGTGAATCTTCCGGCGTTCAATCGCAACATCATGGAAAAAGTACTGGTCGCGGCCATCCCATTTGACCCAGGCGTCAGTGAGTTTGAGCGAGCCGGTCTGACCCCTGTTCCCGCCTCCATCGTCAAGCCCCCTCTCATTGAGGAGTGTCCGCGGCACTTCGAATGTAAGGTCGAGTGGAGCCGGGAATGGGCCGGACGGGTAATGATCGTTGGAAAGGTCGTCTCGGCATCGGTTGATGAGGACTGCGTGGACAAGCAGGGCTTTGTTATCTGGGAGAAGGTGAAATCGGCACATTACTGCGGCGCGTCTTACAACAACATGTTCGTTCCCGCGTGGGAAGCCCAGGCTTTCGACACGCCCTACACCGGACCGGAGCGCATTTTTGACGGCCCGGATCGTTCGGCGGCGGAACGCATTGAGCGCGAGCGGCGCGCAAAGTTGAAATAAAGCGGCGGGCATCCATGGGCAATTCAATCGAAATCAGTACCAAAGCGCCTGCCGGCATGTCGCAGGAGGAATGGAAGGCCCGCCAGGAACTGGCCTGCGCGTATCGCCTGTTCGACCACCTTGGCTGGACGCTCATGATTTTTAACCACATCACGCTAAGGGTGCCGGGTGAGGAAGGCCGTTTCCTGATTAATCCTTTTGGGCTGATGTACGACGAAATCACGGCTTCAAACCTGGTAAAGATAGACGTTGAGGGCAATATCCTCGACGACAGTGAATATCCGATCAACAAGGCCGGGTTTGTCATTCACTCTGCGGTGCACCTGTCGCGACCGGATGCCCATGCAGTCATGCACAATCACACCGTCGAGGGCGTGGCAGTGGGTGCGCAAGAGGAGGGTTTGCTGCCTCTCAGCATGGGGGCCATCGGCTTGCACGGCCATGTTGCATACCACGATTTCGAGGGCATTTCGCTGGAATTGGGGGAGCGTGAGCGGCTGGTTAACAATCTTGGCGACAAGAACGTGATGTTCCTGCGCAATCACGGGTTGCTGACGTGCGGGCGCACGCTCGCCGATGCATTTGCGCATATGCGTACCGTGCAGCTTGCCTGCGAGATGCAGATCGCCGCGATGAGCGGCGGCTCGCGGCTGCATTTGCCAAACAAGGACGTCATGGATCGGATGCACCGGCAGCAGGTGCAGGTTGCCGAATCAGTGGGAGCGGCGCACGGCAGGAACGCGCGTTCAGATGGCGGAACCGCACAACTGGTCTGGGAGGCAATGACGCGACGCATGATTCGCAAGGCCCCGGGCTTTCTGGAATAGCGCTGGACTTTGCTTGGCGAAGTCCAGCCGGTATTGGATGATCGGCGCGCAAGCTGTTGCGCCTTGAGCCCGACGCGGAGTCGGGCACTCAGTCACCGCCCTTAGGGTGTTCTTCTAGAAACAGAATAACGCGTGGCAGCACCAATGCACTTTCGCGAAAACCGGTGCCGTGATCAAGCCCGGGAAGGACGAAAATCTGCGCCCCCGGGATTTTTTCCGCACACTGCGTCACTTTGGCAAAGTATGGGTCCGCGTCGCCCACATAGAGCAGGCAGGGCATTTTCATGGTGGGCAATACATCTTCGAGCGACGGCCAGTCGCCCTGAACCGCTGCGAGGGCATGGAAATCGTTGGCAAACAATTCGTCGCGCATTTCCGAAGGCAGTTTGTCCAGATCAATTCCCGTGCGGCGGTACAGTCGCTTGACGAAAAGTTCCGGGTCGGAACCATCGAGACGATCTTCGTCCGGGAGTTTTCTCGAATAGGGATGCCCGCCGCCAATCACCAGCGTGCGTACCCGGCTGCATTGATACTTCGCCATCGCAAACGCGATGCGGCCGCCCATGGAAAATCCCCAATAATGCGCGCGCTCTATTCCAAGACCGTCGAGCACCGCGGCGATGTCCGACGCTTGCGCTTCGATAGTGTAAGCATCAGGGTCGTGCGGTTTATCGCTACCGCCGTGCCCTCGCGCATCAACAAGGATTACCTTGAAGCGGCTTTTCAGTGCGTCGACGTAACCCGACCATATCCAGCGCTTCAGAGTTCCGCTGAAGCCATGTTGCAATACAAGCGGCGGGCCCTCGCCCTCCACTTCGTAGTGAATGGCGTATCCGGCGCTTCGGGCGAAGGGCATCACAATCCCCAAAGGTGGCACGTCGAATTATTCAATGGCGATTTTCGCAATTCGGACCAGATTGGCGTACATCTCGCGCTGGCTGCGGTTGAATGCCGCGAACACCTCGGGTGCCGCGGCGACTGGCCCGTAGACTTCCAGCCCTTGCGCGGCAATGAATTTGTCGCGATTTCCCGGTGTCTCGAACATGCCCTTGGCAATCTCGGCGTTCAGCCGCTGCACAATTTCGCGCGGTGTCGCCGCAGCCGTGAATATTCCAAACCAGGTGATCAGCGCCACGTCGATTCCCGATTCGCGAAGGGTCGGTACGTTTGGAACATAGGCCATTCGCACGTCGGTACTGATCGCGAGCATTTTCACTTTTCCGGCGTTCATTTGCGGCAGGCCCGCGCGAGACGCATAAACCGCAATATTCGATTGGCCCGCCAGCACCGCCTGCCAGGCGTCTTGCGCGCTTTTGTAGGGGATGTTGGCAAAGCTGATGTTGCGAACATTCTTCAGCCAGGCAACGTACAAGTCGCTGCTGCTGGCATTTCCGAAAGTGGCCCAGTTGACCGTGTCCGGTTTCGCTTTGGCCAGTTCCAGCAATTCCGCCATGGAATTTGCCGGCAGCGCGGCGTTGACCCAAATCGATGCCGGCAGGAAACCGGTATGAATGATTGCGGCGTAGTCGCGCTCCGGGTCGTAGGGCATACTTTTCCGTGCGACCGGATTCAGCGCGATGTTGAAGGAATCGGCCATGCATAGGGTGTAGCCGTCGGGTGTGGCTTTGGCACACGCATCACCGGCGATCAAACCGCCCGCCCCGATGCGGTTCTCCACCACGAACGATTGATTCATGGATTGACCGAGCACCTGTGCAATACCGCGCAGGGAAAAATCGCTCGGCCCGCCGGGAGGATTGCCGATGAGCAAACGCACCGGTTTGGAAGGATAGGTTTGCGAATTAACCGGGGCTGCGACCAACGACGCAAACAGGAAAAGCACGACGGCTTTGCAGATGGACATGTTGGCACTCCTCATCAGGCTTCCGGAGCAAAGCATAGTCGAATAGGACGGGATCATGCTTCTTCAGTCTCGGGAACCAGTTTTGCTCCGGGTATGCCTATGGTCGGGGAAATCTCCGGCGGACGGTGCCATTGCTTGAGGGGCTTGCCTTCCGCCAGTGCTTTCATCTCCCGCGCCCAGATTTTGCGAAGCAATATCACCAACATGTCGGTCCTGCCAAGCCGCTCTCTCCTTCGATCCGCAAATACGCCCTGCCCTTGTTGGGCGACGTGATCCTGTATTTCAAGGTAGTCGGGCCGGCCGAGCACCGCTTTATCACGCACGCTGAGTTCTCCGCGAATCACGGCCTGTGCCAGCTCGGCGGCCAGGGGCAGGGCGGCGAGGGCTGTCTTGCGCTCAACCATGCGCTGCCGATAGCGTTCCGCCTTGGCACCGGTGATATGCACAAAATAGACGAGGAACGCCTTGTGATAGTTGTCATCGACCGGCACCCGCCAGGTGATCAGTTCCTTCCAGCCACTCTCGTCGTCAGTGGGTTGGAATTTGAGGTTCAGAATGGTCGGTTGGCCGTGATGGCTGATGCGAAGCCCGCCGTTGGGTCGCTTCGACAACTGCGCGATGCCCCATTCGCTTTCATGGCCGTTGACTTCCGGCAGACCGACAAGGCCCTGATCGACATAGCTGGATTGCGAATGGGTGAAGGGTGTGTGAGCCGGGTCGACATTGTTCTCGACGTTTTGAAAGTAATTGCAAAGCCGGGTGTAGACATTCACGTCGAGCACGCCTTCGCCTTCGAATTCCGCGTAACGCGGCAGCGACGGTGCAACTCCCTCTCCGAAGTACACGAAGATTAGCCCCAAATATTCCTCGGTGGGATAGCCACCGATCTTCACCTTATGTGAAAAATTCGCGTCTTCAGCGGGCATCTCGACGCATTGTCCTGTGGCATCGAAGCGCCAGCCGTGATACAGGCAGCGAATGGTTTCTCCCACGACCCAGCCGGTGTTGAGCACAGACCCGCGGTGCGGACAACGGGCGTCGACGACATGGGGCTTGCCACCTTCACCACGATACAAGGTGAAGTCTTCGTTCATGATTCGAATCGGCAGGGCCTGTCCCGCTTGCAGGTCTTCAGAGATGAAAACCGGTTGCCAGAAAAGGCGCATATAACGTCCGGCCAGCGTGTCCGGACCTGTATGCTCAAAATCGGTGTGGTCGGCCTTCGTGTATCGGCGCCGGGTGCCTCGCTTTTGCGCGGCGGCCTTCGCAGTGGTTTTGGATGCCGGCCTTGCCATGGTTGGTTTCCCTTTTAGTCTGAGCTTGGACTGGCAAGCTACCTGCGATATGCTGCCCAGCCAAGCTTTTTGGAACGTTTGCCCATTCCATGGACATTGTCAGTCGCGCTCCTGCCCGCCACCCCCCCGTTCGCGGCCTGATCCGCGGGCTCAAACTGCTCCAGGCCCTTGGCGGACTCGGGGTTGCCAGTGTCTCAGAACTTGCGCGCGCAACGCAGTTGCCGCGCGCGACGACACACCGGATTCTGGAAACGCTGCGAACAGAAGGCTATGTGGCCCGTTCGGGCCTTCGCGACGTGTATCGTCTGGCGTTGAAGGTTCGCAGCCTGGCCGAAAGTTACAAGGAGGAGGATTGGGTCACGGAAATTGCCGACCCGGTAATCGCCGAGCTCTGCGAGGAGGTGGTTTGGCCTGTGGACATTGCGACCTACGAACAGGGACAGATGGTCATTCGTGCCACCTCGCACCGCCGCAGTCCGCTCTCGATCGTACGGGTGGCGGCAGGACGGTTGCTGGAAATGGCCACAACCTCGACCGGGCGTTGTTACCTGGCGTTTTGTCCGGCACGCGATCGCGATGCAATAGTCGAGTCCCTCGTGCAACGCGCCGGGACGGACCGTCAAGCCCTCGCGCAAATCAAGGTACTGGACAGCGAACTCGAAGCAACTCGACGCCGGGGCTACGGAATTCGCATACGCGGGCTAGGCATTAAAACGTCCAGTCTCTCGGTGCCGGTGCTGCATAACCAGCGCGTGCTCGCTTGCATCACCTTGATCTGGATTGATTCGGCTATCAGCGCTGCAACCGCGGTGAGGCGTTATCTCGCGCCGATGCGCCGTGCCGCCACAAGGATAGAAGGGGACTACCGGCGTCTGGCGAACGGCTGAACTGATCGGACAACCGGCCTGCGTACCGGGAGGCGCCGGGATGGGCTGACGCTAATCGCGCGTAAGTGTCTGTCCGTGGGATCTCCGGGTGATCCGGAAAGTACAATCGCGGCTCCTTGGTTGGGAGTAGGGTAATGGACGCAAGTATGCTGGACGCCGCATGGCACGCCTTGCTGGCGATGTCGGACCCTGTGCGACTGGGATTTCTTTTCCTGGGCGCCGTGCTGGGGCTGATCCTCGGCATCCTTCCCGGCATCGGTGGCGTTGCGGGCACCGCCATTCTCATTCCATTTACCTATGGCATGGACCCGATCACGGCTTTTGCTTTTCTCCTGGGGCTCGCATCAACCACTGCGACGGGCGATCCCATACCGGCGATCCTGTTCGGCATCCCGGGTGGAGCAGGTTCGGCCGCGACGGTTCTGGATGGATTGCCGATGGCGCGGCGGGGAGAAGCCGGTAGAGCGTTGTCCGCGGCCTACATGTCTTCCCTCATGGGAGGCCTGTTCGGTGCGGCCCTGATGGCGGTGTCGCTGCCGCTGATCCGTCCGCTGGTGCTGGCGGTGGGTTCGCCTGAATTGCTGGCGCTCGCGGTGCTGGGAATATCGATGGTGGCGGTGCTCTCGGGGAACACGCCCCTTCGCGGCCTCGCTGCCGGGTGCTTCGGTCTGATGCTGGCCATGGTTGGAACCGATCCGCAGACCGGCACGCAACGCTGGACGCTCGACAGCGTCTATCTCTGGGAAGGGGTGCCGCTGATTCCGGTGGTGCTGGGACTGTTCGCATTGCCGGAGCTGTGCGACCTGGCCATCTCGCGCACCGCCATCAGCGGGAAAATGTTCGAGGTCAAGGGTGGTCAGTGGGAGGGGGCAATGGACTGCTTTCGCCACTGGTGGCTGATTCTTCGCTGTTCCTGGATCGGCTCGTTCTTCGGCGCGATTCCCGGCATCGGCGCCGCCATCATTGACTGGCTCGCCTATGGGCACGCGTTGCGGACGGAAAAAGGCGCGCAACAGACATTCGGTACGGGCGACGTTCGCGGGGTCATCGCGTCGGAGAGCGCGAACAATGCCAAGGAGGGTGGCGCCCTCGTGCCCACCATCGCCTTTGGCGTCCCGGGCAGTGCGGGCATGGCAGTGCTGATCGGCGCATTTTCCCTGCACGGGATGATTCCCGGCCCCGACATGCTGACCAAGCATCTTGATGTGACCTATTCCATGGTGTGGAGCATCGCGCTGGCCAACATCGTGGGTGCCGGCCTGTGCTACCTGTTCAGCGCCAAATTTGCGCTGCTGGCGACCCTGCGCTACACGCTCATCCTGCCGTCGGTGCTGTCCATCGTTTATGTCGGCGCGTTCAGCGGTTCACGGCAATGGGGCGACCTGTTCGTGCTGATGCTCTTCGGCGCGCTGGGCTGGATCATGAAGCAACTCAAATGGCCAAGGCCGCCTTTGCTGCTGGGGGTTGTGCTGGGCGACGTGTTTGAGCGCTACATGTTCATCTCGGTGGAACGATATGGCTGGGACTGGCTGACGCGGCCGATGGTGGTCGTGCTGTTCGGGTTCGCGATTGTCGGCCTGCTCAGGCCGCTTCTGCAGGACTGGAAGGCGCAGGGTGGTGTGCGCGGCATGCTCGGCGAATTCGGCGCGCCGGTGTGGCGGGCATCGCAGATTTTCTATGCCGTGTTGATCACCCTCGTTGCCCTGATGCTGTGGCAGGCATCAGGATGGAATTCATCCGCGCGCATCGTCCCGTCCATCCTGGGCACGGCTTGCATGCTGTGCCTGGTTGCAAGCGCCGCGAACGCCGTTTTTCGAAGACCCGTGCCCCTGCCGGACCTTCAGGAAATCGCACAAACGCAGGTGGCGCAAAAGATCCACATGGACCTGGCCTCATCGACCGGTGATTTGCCGTTGAATGTGGTGGTCCGGAGGGGGGCGATATTTTTCGCGTGGCTGGCAGGCTTCATGGCGATCATGGCGGTGATCGGCCTCATTCCGACTGTGCTGGTATTTGTGGTGGCCTACATGCGACTGGAGAACCGCGAGCCTTGGAAGCTGGTGCTGCCGCAGGCCGCGGTGCTGGTGGCATTTTTCTATCTGGTGTTCGACCAGTTGCTCAACATGGCCTGGCCGGAGACTTTGCTCGGGACCTGGTTCCCCGTCCTGAAGGCCATCCCTTCGCTGTGAGTCCGGCGCCGGTTATGAGGCGCGGACTCAGCGGACCGGTTCCAGCCCGGTCGGGTTGAAATAGGCGGTCCTGCTACTGCGTGTGGCACGCCACGGGAATTCGGTCACGTCGTATTTTTCGTTGTCACCCTTGATGGGATGGTGGATTCGCACCCTGCCTTCAATGACATTGCCTTTTGCCGTGCCGATGAATTCGTGTTCCTGGCTGCCTTCTGCACCGGGCAGCGGCATGTTGAGTGTGAAAGTCAGCTGGTTTCCGTTCACCTTGAATTCCCGCACGGCACGGCGCGTGTTGCCCACCCGTACGGCGGCATCGGCATTCTGAAAGACCTGCTCGATGATGGCGGTGTAGGTGTTCTTTTTCATTCCCGGCAGCTTCAATTCCCAGCTCCAGTTGCCCGCAATGTTCG
>CAIUKQ010000022.1 GCA_903899705.1 uncultured beta proteobacterium | reverse complement strand
TTGTCATTGGCGGTATCCCCGGCGGTGCTGATTCCGCGCCCGGAGACGGAATTGCTCGTCGATTGTGCCCTGCCCTTGCTGCGCGACGGGGGCCGCGTTCTGGATCTGGGAACCGGCAGCGGCGCCATCGCGATCGCCATTGCGAAGAATTGTCCTGCCGCGGAGGTCTTTGCCTCCGAGGCCTCGGAGAAGGCTCTTCGGATTGCACGCGCCAATGCCCTGCGCCACGGCGCGAAAGTGAAATTTGTCAGAAGCGACTGGTTCGCCGCATTCAGGAGCGAGCGTTTCGACCTGGTGGTTTCCAACCCCCCCTACATCGCTCTGGATGACCCGCATCTGGAAATGGGCGACCTGCGATACGAGCCCCGAGAGGCGCTGATTGCGGGAAAGGACGGGTTGGAATGCCTTGAGGCGATTGCCGCTGCTGCCCGGGAACATCTGCAGCCCGGTGGTTGTCTGATGATGGAACACGGGCATGACCAGGGGGGGGCTTCTGTTCGGCTGCTGGCCGGATTGGGATATACCAAGGTGCAAGACCACCGGGACATGGCTGGAATTGGCCGAACCGTGCAAGCGTGGTTTGACCCTCTTCCCGAGCAGCGCTAGAATCCTGACGAATTTAGTTGGGTATATGTTGGATCAAATACCCGAATGGAATCAACCTTCCCGGAGCATTAAATGGACACGAAGCAACGCATACACGAAATCGTCACGAGCCATCCGGTGGTCCTGTATATGAAAGGCACGCCGCAGTTCCCGCAATGCGGGTTTTCCTCGAATGCGGTTCAACTGCTCAAGGCATCCGGCGCCAAATCCCTGCAAACCGTGAATGTGCTGGAAGATGCCGACATCCGCCAGGGGATCAAGGAGTACGCCAACTGGCCCACGATTCCCCAGCTCTACATCAATGGGGAGTTTGTCGGCGGATCCGACATCATGAAGGAAATGTATCAGTCGGGCGAACTGCAAAAGCTGCTGGAGCAGGGCGCATAAGGGTTGGCCGAACAATGGGGCGCATTTACATCAACGGCGCCCCTTGTATTTCCCCCGCTTCAAGGGGAAGTCTTTTTCCCCTGACCTAGACCGCTGTCAGCCGGGTATTGGCAAGGGCAAGCCGCTCGACGAGGATTTCCATGAAGGCCTTGTCAAAGCGATGCCGGCAGGAATCCGAGGCGGCATCCAGCGCTTCGGTGGGAATGCGTATGACGAGCGAATTGCCCATGGTCGAGACGTCGGCACTGCGCTCGTTTCCGACACGCGCCAGGTAGGCCATTTCCCCGAAGCATTCGCCCGGTGAAAGCACGTTAAGAAGTTTCTTTCGCTTGGTGACTTTGACCTCGCCCTGCGCCAGTACGCAGAAGAAATTCCCCTCGTCACCATCTCTCATGATGAGGTGCTCCGCGGGGACCCAGTCCCAGGTGGATATCCGGATCACCTCCCACAATTGCGCATCGCTGAACTTTTCGAAGAATGCGAGGTCACGCATGATGCTGAATTTTTCGCTGTCCGCGACCTCCCGGGCTTCGTTGCTGGGGTGCTGGTCGCAAAAGGCGTCGGCGAGGTCGTGGGAAAACTCGTCCCAGGTTTCGTAACGCCAGTCCAGGTCCTTCTGCATCGCCTTTCTGACGATCTTGTCGACCACCAGCGGGACTTCCTTGCGTATCGAGGAGGCAAGCGGCGGTTCCACGTTGGTGATCTGGTACATCATCGAATAGTTGTTTGACGCCTGGAAGGGCAATTGCCCGGTCAGCAACTGGAACATCACAACGCCCAGGGAGTAGATGTCGGTGCGGTGATCGAGCGGGTGGTCCTTGATCTGCTGCGGTGACATGTAGGCGGGTGAACCGATGCCAGACACCTGGGTCTGGTCGCCCGTCGACATCAGGGCCGCGCCGAAATCCGATATCTTGATGTCGGTGTCATCAATAACGAGGATGTTGGCGGGTTTGATGTCGCGGTGCGTCACGCCGAGGCTATGGGCGAAATCAAGGGCCCTGCTGCATTTGAAGATGATCTCGACAATCTTGTCGATGGGCAGCAACTCATCCTTGTTGCAGAAATGCTCGAGGGTTCCCCCTGGCACATACTCCATGACGATGTAGGACAAATCGTCACCCACCACGGCGTCGAATATCTGGACGATATGCGGATGGTTGAGCTTGCCTGCAAGGGAGGCTTCGGTGATGAAAAGCTTGCGGGTCAGGCGGCCGTCATCGGATTGCTGAAGGCGATCCTCGAACACGACCTTGACCGCGACTTCGCGGTTATTGAAGGGGTCGTCGCAGAGGTAGACCTCGCTGGTTGCACCCTCCCCGAGCTTCTTCTTGACCTCGTACTTGCCGATGCGCTGCAGGGGCTCCGTCATGACCAGCGCAAAAACGGGATCAGGCGCGGCGCAGTGCCCGGCGTGCCGCCAGGCGCACCTGCGCCGGCGCGGTGCCGCCAGGGTGTTTGCGCGCCGCGACCGAACCTTCGAGCGTCAGCGCGCGGGCCACATCCGCGCCGATTTTCGGCGAGAAGCGGCGCAGGTCGGCAAGCGACAACTCGGAAAGATCGCATTTCAGGGATTCCGCATGGCGCACCGTCCGCGCCACGACTTCGTGCGCATCGCGGAACGGCAGGCCTTTCTTGACGAGGTAATCAGCAAGGTCCGTGGCTGTCGCGTAACCCTCGCGTGCCGCCGCGAGCATGCGCTCGGGGCGGACGGTAATGCCGGGCATCATTTCCGCGAAGATGGCCAGCGTCTCTCTCAGCGTGTCCACCGCATCGAACAGAGGCTCCTTGTCTTCCTGATTGTCCTTGTTGTAGGTGAGCGGCTGGCCCTTCATCAGCGTGAGCAGCGCAACCAGGTCCCCGAACACCCGGGCACTCTTGCCGCGCGCGAGTTCCGGAACATCTGGATTTTTCTTCTGCGGCATCATCGAGGAACCGGTGCAAAACCGGTCAGGCAGGCCGATGAAGCCGAAGCGCGGACTCATCCAGAGGACCAGTTCTTCGGAGAGGCGCGACAGATGCATCATGGCGATCGACGCACACGCGCAGAACTCGATGGCGAAGTCGCGGTCGGAAACGGCATCCAGCGAATTCGCGCAGATGCCGTCAAAGCCCAGTTCCCTGGCGACCTGATTCCGGCGGATCGGAAAGGTGGTGCCGGCCAGTGCGCCCGCGCCCAGGGGCAGGAAATTCATCCGTTTCCTGCAGTCGATCAGCCGCAGCGTATCGCGTTCAAACATCTCCGTGTAGGCCAGCATGTGATGTCCAAAAGTCACCGGCTGGGCCACCTGCATATGGGTGAATCCGGGCATGATGAGCGCGGCGTGTTCAAGAGCAAGAGTCGCCAGCGCTCGCCTGAGGGATTTCATCAGCACCACGATGCCATCCAGTTCGCCCCTGAGCCACAGGCGGACATCCGTGGCCACCTGGTCATTTCGTGAACGGGCGGTGTGCAGGCGCTTGCCGGCTTCTCCAACCAGTGCGGTGAGGCGCCGCTCGATATTCAGGTGCACGTCTTCCGCATCCAGTGACCAGGGAAAGGATCCCGCTTCAATCTCGCGGGTGATCGATTTCATGCCCCGCTCTATGGCAGCCAGATCGCGACGGCTGATGATGCCGGATGAGGCGAGCATCCGCGCATGGGCCAGCGAGCCGCGGATGTCCTCGGTCGCAAGGCGCCGGTCAAAATCAACAGAAGCCGTATAGCGCTTCACGCGTTCGGCGACGGGTTCATTGAACCGTCCGGACCACGCGGCACTGCCGCCTGCCGGTTTCCGGACTTTATTCCTGGAGGTGGGGGATTTTATTGGCATAAAATGGGTCAGATTGTTATTGCAGGCAGCAGTACTGTTTTTTTGGGACCCGTATTGCTGCAACCAGCATCTGGTGCATTTATCGAGACAAACCGGCCCGCGCTTCCTTGAACGCAAGCAGCCCCAAGAGTATAAGGCAAACGTTCGGCCAACTCCCCGATTTCCGCAATCTCGGGGTGATGACACGTGTGCTGCTGGCCGTCAATCTGGCGGGCCTGATTGCGGCGCTAGTGCGATCGCGGGAGTTACTCGAAGCCGTCGAACAGTTCGCGCAGATCGCCACCTCCCTGGAACCTTCTCTGCTCGCCTCGCTGGTGGTCCTTCATTTGCTCGACCGGCAGTTGCGCAGGCTCACCTATCCCGTGGGGCTGGCAATCGCATTTGCCCTGGTCGCGGCGATCGTCTGCGGGGTGGCCGGGGGATTGAGTGCGCTCGGTCTCGGGTTGGCCAGTCCGGCCTGGAGTGTCGGCTATGCGTTCCTGATGTGTGCCGCACTGGCGGCGTATTTCTCGCTGAGGGAGCGCGCATTTTCACCCGCCCTGGCCGAGGCCAGGCTGCAGGCATTGCAGGCGCGCATCCGCCCGCATTTTCTGTTCAACAGCATCAATGCGGTGCTTTCCCTGATGCGCCAGGATCCCCGGCGCGCAGAAACCGCGCTGGAAGATCTGGCGGAACTGTTTCGCAGCGTGATGACCGACAATCGCAATCTGGTAACCCTGGAGGAAGAGGTCGTCCTCACCCGCAGATACCTGGAACTGGAACACCTCCGCCTTGGCGAGCGACTGGTGGTGCAGTGGCAGGTGGATCCTGCCTGCCTGCCTGCATTGGTGCCCCCCATGGTTTTGCAGCCGCTGGTCGAGAACGCGGTCTATCACGGCATCGAACCGGGCTCCCAACCGGGAACAATTGACATCAGCGCGAGGCGCGTGGGGGATCAGGTTCGCCTGGAACTGGTCAATCCCTACTGGCCCGAGCATCAACACCGGCAGGGCAATCGCATGGCGCTTGCCAACATCGGGGAGAGGTTGCTCCTGCATTTCGATGTTGAGGCGTCGCTTGAAACCTCGATTGTCGATGACAGGTTCCGCATCTGCATCAATATTCCATGGAAAACCGCCGTGGGAGCCCGTTGATGAGCGAGCCATTGCGCATCCTGCTGGTCGATGACGAGGCTCCGGCGCGTGGGCGATTGCGGGAAATCCTCGCGGATTGCGGTGCAGACACGCCAAACGAAGTCGTGGGCGAGGCGGCCAGTGGCATGCAGGCGCTGGCCATGTTTCCCGATTGCCGGGCGCAACTCGCACTTGTTGACATTCACATGCCCGGAATGAGCGGCATTGAATTCGCGCGCCACCTTCAGGTGCTGGAAAATCCGCCTGGAGTCATCTTCGTGACGGCGCATGACCAATACGCGGTCGAGGCTTTCGAAGTCAACGCCATCGATTACCTTCTGAAGCCGGTGAGGGCGGCACGATTGGCGTCGGCGCTTGGAAAATTCACGGGTGGTGGCAGGCTCAAGCGCGAGCAATTGGAGCGCGCGGATCCCGGACCGCGTCGATATTTCAGTTCGGCGGAACGCGGGCGGGTTCACCTTGTGCCGGTGGAGGACGTGCTGTTTCTCAAGGCGGAGCTGAAATATGTCACCGCATACACCCGCAAACGCGAGTTTCTGATCGAGGATTCACTCAGCCAGATCGAACAGGAATCCCGGGGGCGGTTCGTTCGGGTACATCGCAATTGCCTGGTCGCGGCCGGATTGATTCGCGGCGCCGAGCGTCTGGTTGCCCCGCCCGGTGACGAAGATTCCGGTCAGGAGGGCGGGCAGTGGGCCGTGCGTCTGGAGGGTTACCCCGAACCGATTCCTGTCAGTCGGCGGCAATGGAGTGCCATCAAGGCCCTGGTAAGGCGCTGACGGCTTCTTTGCGTCGCTGGATGACGTGCGATTGTCGATAGCGACTAATTCGCCTTGCTGCCTTTTTGCCCTGCAAGGCTTGCCGCGGCAGAACTGATCCGCTCATCCAGATAGGCGCCGTAGAAATCGCCGCTCGTAAAACCCACGAGCGGCTCGGCAAGCTTTTCTCCCGCCGGACCCAGCAGCAGAACGGTGGGCATGACGCGTATGCCATAGCGGCGGGCCAGCCCGGCCTGCGTCGTGGGTTGGCCGGCAAAATCGCGCAACGCCGTGTCGGCATGGACATCCACCTGGAAAAAAGCGAGCTTCTTTTGCGCCTCCGCATTGCGTTGCATGGGCAAGAGATACTCGCGGCGCAGGCGTTCGCACCACTGGCAGCCGGATTCGCTGAAAAGCACGAGCAGTACGCGCCCGCGGGCTGTGGCATCGGTAGCGCTCGCGCGCAGGTCAACCGGTTCGGGCAGATGCTGCGCAGTCTGGGCGAAGGAAGTCGCGCACAGTGTGCATGATAATATCAACGCGCCAGTCAGGAGCCTGCACAAGGTCCCGGCTCTTCGCCAGAAAGTTGTAACAGATTCCATTGCCAAACTGCCAGCCAGTGTGAACACAGATCGTCTTGTCATTGCGTCCCGGGAAAGCCGGCTTGCCCTTTGGCAGGCGGAACATGTTCGGGACGGATTGCGGCAATTATATCCGGCGCGACAGGTCGATATTCTGGGCATGAGCACCCAGGGCGACCGGATTCTCGACGTGAGCCTTTCAAAGATCGGCGGCAAAGGCCTGTTCGTCAAGGAACTGGAAGTCGCGATGATTGAGGGCCGTGCGGATTTTGCGGTGCATTCGGCCAAGGACGTTCCCATGGCATTGCCGGAGGGATTTTGCATCGCGGCAACCCTGCGGCGCGAAGATCCCCGGGATTGCCTGGTTTCGCAACGCCATGCGGGGTTTGAAACGATGCCGGGCGGTGCCCGTGTGGGCAGTTCGAGCCTGCGCCGGGAGGCGCAGATCCGCGAGCGGTTTCCGCATGTCGAGGTGGTGCCGGTGCGCGGCAATCTGGATACCCGCCTGGCCAAACTCGACCGCGGCGAGTATGACGCCCTGGTTCTTGCCGCCGCCGGTTTGAAGCGGTTGGGCCTGGCCGATCGCATAGCGGGATATATCGAGACGGATCGCAGTCTTCCGGCGCCCGGCCAGGGGGCGCTGGCCATCGAATGCCGCGAGGACCGCGCCGATCTGATCGCGCTTCTTGCCGGACTGAACGACCCCGACACCGATGCGTGCGTGAGGGCCGAACGCAGCGCAAGCAGGGCGCTTTCGGGCAGTTGCCAGTTGCCACTTGCAATTTTTGGCGAGATCACGGCCGGCAGTTTGCATTTGCGCGGATTGGTGGCTACACAGGACGGTCGCACGGTGCTGCGGGCCGAGTTGCGGGGCGCGCCGAGTGAAGCGGAGTCGCTGGGCGAGCGCCTGGCCGCGCAATTGCGCCAGGCCGGCGCCGATCGCATTCTTGCACCTTGATTGCACGAGACCCGGGATTCGCATGGGCGAGAGTCTGCGTGGCCATGCCATCCTGATCATCCGGCCCGCCGGGCTCGGAGACGCCCTTGCTTTGATGATTCGCGATGAGGGTGGCGAGGCCATTCTGCATCCGGCGATAGAGATTCTGCCGGCGCCGCGTCCGGCGCGATTGGCCCTGGTGATTGCACGATTGCATACGTTCGACTGGGCCATTTTTGTGAGTCCCACCGCGGCGCGCGAAGGCATGAAGAGCGTGCGCGAACGGCGACACTGGCCACCCGCAGTGCGCATTGCCGCGATCGGGCGTGGCACCGCGCTGGCGCTGGGAGAGCTTGGCGCTGAAAACGTCCTGGCGCCTGCGCCGCCCGGTGACAGCGAGGCACTTGCCGCATTGCCGGAATTGCAGGACATCGAAGGCCAGAATGTGGTGATCTTCCGCGGCGACGGTGGCCGCGAGTATCTGGGACGACTGCTTGCCCAGCGGGGTGCCCGGGTGGAATACGCCGAATGCTATCGGCGGGCGCGGCCGACGGCCGACATGTCCGCGCTGCTCGAGCGCTGGCGGGCGGGAGCCGTGCAAGCCATCGGTGCGGCCAGTAGTGAGGCGTTGCGAAATCTGCTTGAGCTTGCCGGTGACGCCGATGCCGCCCTGCTGCTTGCCACGCCGGTATTCGTCCCGCATCCGAAGGTTGCCGAGGCCGCCCGCCAGATGGGATTCGCGCAGGCCGTTGTTACGATCGGCGGAGATTCTGCGATGGCGGAGGGTTTGGCCGCCTTTTTTGCTAAAGTGTGAGCGATCCATGAATATCCGCTCATGAACCTCCCCCCCGTTCAATCCTGCCTGCGCCGGTTCGGAGCACCCGCTCGTGAGTGACGATATGAATCGGGCTGAATCCGTGTCTGTTCGAAATGCAACTCTTGCGCCCCGTTGGCTGATCGGTGTGGCGGTGTTTGTCTCACTGGCTCTGGCTTGGCTCTGGGTGGACATGCGGGGCGACGTGCATGATTTGCGCAGCGAACTTGCCGGCAAGCTTCGCGAGACCGATTCAGACACCCGCGATGCGCGCGCGGCTGCGCGCCAGGCGCAGGAGTCCGTGCGCGAAGCCCAGGTCCGCATTGCGCAACTGGAGTCCCGCCTGGCCGAATCCCAGAGCCAGCAGCTTGCGCTGGAGTCCCTCTATCAGGAACTGTCGAAAGGCCGCGACGAGTGGGTGCTTGCCGAAGTGGAGCAGATTCTCGCCATTGCGTCCCAACAGTTGCAACTTGCAGGCAACGTGCAGGCTGCATTGGTTGCGCTGCAGACGGCGGATGCGCGTCTGGCGCGTTCGGACCGGCCACAGCTGGTTTCCGTGCGCAAGGCCCTGGCGCGGGACATCGACAGGCTCAAGTCGGCACCAAACGTTGACAGGGTGGGGCTCGCGCTCAAGATCGACCAGGTGATTTCCGCGGTTGATGGACTGCCCCTGGCCACCGATGAGCGGGCGCCTGTGCCGCGCGAGAGCGAGCCGCGGGACGAGGGATTCTGGGCCCGCCTCGGCACGGGGATTTGGGATGAACTTCGTCAACTGGTGCGTGTGCGCAATATCGAGCAACCCGAAGCGCCCCTGCTCTCACCGACCCAATCCTACTTTCTCCGGCAGAACCTGCGATTAAGATTGCTCAACGCGCGTCTTGCGTTGCTTGACCGCAATGAAAGCGTTTTGCGAGCGGATCTGGAGGCATCCGGCGCGTGGCTGGCGCGATATTTCGATGTGCGCTCAAAGCCCGTGATCACCGCAGATGCGGCGCTGAAACAGGTGTCGGCAAGCGCGACCAGCATTGAACTGCCCACGATTGCCGAGAGCCTTGCCGCAGTAAGAAGTTTCAAGACGGCAGGCGACAAGTCCGCACGATGAGCTGCGCACGCACATTCGCGAATTCCCGCCCAGGCCTGCACGGGGTATTGCGGTGAGGGGATTGATCTGGGTGGTCGGCGTGTTCGCGGCTGCGGTGGCGTTGTCGCTTGCATTGCAGGACGACGGCTACGTCCTTATTACCCTGCCGCCCTGGCGAATCGAAATTTCGCTCCTGTTCGCCGTGCTCGTGCTGGCGGGCGGTTTTGTGGCGGGGTATGTCCTGGTCCGCCTGGCCTCGCACGCACTCGCGCTCCCTGCGCATGTTCGCGTATTTCGCCAACGCCAGCGCGAGACGCGCGGGCGACAGGCGCTGGTGGATACGATGCAGGCCCTTCTGGAGGGGCGCTACGCAAGGGCGGACAAACTGGCGGGCGAAGCGTGGGAGAAGGGCGCCGCGCCGGTGTTGGCATGCCTGGTCGGAGCACGTGCGGGCCAGCGGCGGCGCGATTTCAACCGCCGCGATGAATGGCTTGCGCGCGCGCGCGGCGCCGATCCCGAGTGGCGCAATGCCCGACTGTCCGTAGAGGCTGATTTGCTTGCCGAAGAACGACGTTTCGGTGAAGCAAAAAGCATCATTGGCGAATTGCATGCCGGAGGGTTGAGGCATTTGTCCAGCCAGCTGCTGCTGCTGCGTTGCGAGCAGGGACTGGGCAACTGGGAGGAGGTGGTGCGACTCGCGCAGCAGCTTGGCAAGCGCGATGCGCTGACACCGGAAGCCGTGGAGGGCATCGTCAGTGGTGCGCGCATTTCCGAAATTGCACGTTTGTCGCAGGACCCGCCGCGTCTCTCCCAGTACTGGAGAGCTTTGCCGCGCGAGCAGCGTGTGCATACCCGGACTGCTGCCGCGGCAGCGCGGGCGTTCATGCAAGTGGGCGACTGCGGCAGTGCCCATCGACTTCTTGAGGACGCACTGGAAGCCGGTTGGGAAGAGGATCTGGTCAGGTTGTACGGCGAATGCGACGCCCCCGACGCGATGACGCGGATTGAAAATTGCGAGCGCTGGTTGCATGACCATTCGCGCGATCCCATGCTGCTGCGGGCTCTGGGGAAACTGTGTAGCGGACGCGAATTATGGGGAAAGGCGCAGCGCTATCTTGAGACCAGCCTTGAACTCCGCGCGACCCGCCAGGGGCACATCGCTCTGGGCCGATTGTTTGATTCCACGGGCAGGACGGACCTGGCAAACCAGCACTACCGGGCGAGTGCCGATGCTGGGATGCCGGACTGAATGGTCAGGCGGATTGGTGACTGTTCCAATTGTTCCGGATGCTTCATAACTAATTGATTATTAAATAATAATCAGTTGCTTGGGCTGATGTGTCTCTGGTCAATTGAACATGGTCTGCAGTTTCCGGACGGCGCTGTCCGGGCTGGTGAGAACCGGACAGGACAGCAGTTTGCGGGCCCCGATTGCGGCCTGCGCCATTGAAAACTGCGCAAGCAACACAGCGTCGCAGGAGGTGAGTTCCGGCAGCGTGGCGGCGATGGCGCCATCGTGATCTGCGCCACGGCCGGCCGCGAGTGCATCCATGGCACCAGGCACATGCCGCGTATGGATTTCGATCTTGCGACCGGTCGATGTCGCAAGCGCCTGCAACTCTTCCACCATCGAGGGCAGGGTGGGTTCAAATGTCGCGACGATCCCGATTCGGGATCCGGCGCCAAGCGCTTCTTCGAGCATCGCTTCGTTGGGCTTGAGCACGGGGATCCGGACATGCTTTGCCGCAGTTTCAATGGCGACGCCAAACGCCGAACAGGTGAACAGGATGGCATTGGCGCCGCAGGTTTCCGAATAACGCGCCAGCGTTTCGAATCGCGCAATCATTGCCGCATCGAGCCGACCCCGTGCGGCCAGGTCCGCGGACAAGGAATCGTCGAGCAGGTGGGTTGTGCTGGCTTGCGGCCAGATTCTCGCGAAGGCTTCGCGTATGGGGTCGATGGCGAGCGCGGTCGCGTGGATGAGTGCGATTCTTGGCATGCGTTTTCCAATCGTGATGCGTGCTTTTATGCCTCGTCGGCCCATTCCCGCGGGCGGAGAAAATCGCGATAAAGACGCTCTTCATCGCTTCCCGCAGTGGGCTTCCAGTCGTAGCGCCACTTCACCGTGGGCGGAAGCGACATCAGGATGGATTCGGTCCGCCCGCCGGATTGCAGCCCGAACAGCGTGCCGCGATCCCAAACCAGATTGAATTCCACATAGCGTCCGCGCCGGTAGGCCTGGAAATCACGCTCGCGCTCGCCGTAGGCCAGGTGGCGGCGCTCTTCGATGATGGGCACATAGGCCGGCAGAAAATGATCGCCGACGCTTCGCATCAGCGAGAAACTCCGGGCAAAGCCGGGTTCGTGCAGGTCGTCGAAAAAAATGCCGCCAATGCCGCGGGGCTCATTGCGATGCTTGAGAAAAAAATACTGGTCGCACCAATGCTTGTAGCGCGAGTGCGCGTCTGCGGCGAAGGGTGCGAGCGACGCACGGCAGGTACGGTGGAAATGGCGGCAGTCTTGCTCGAAGCCGTAATAAGGGGTCAGATCCATGCCGCCGCCGAACCAGAACACCGGGTCCCGGTCTGCCGCGGTGGCCAGCAGAAATCGCACGTTCATGTGCACTGTGGGGCAATAGGGGTTGCGGGGATGCAGCACCAGCGATACGCCCATGGCCTCAAACCCGCGGCCCGCAAGTTCCGGTCTCGAGGCGGTTGCCGAACCGGGTAGCCTGGGTCCGGTCACATGCGAGAAGGCGACGCCCCCGCGCTCGAACAATCCGCCTTCCTCGATGACACGTGTGTCGCCGCGGCCCTGCAGGCCCGAGGGGTCGTCCTTTGCGCGCTCCCAGGTGTCTGACTTGAATGCGCTGCCGTCGATCCGGGTGAGTTCCGCGACGATGCGGTCCTGCAGTGACGTCAGGTAAGTTTCAACGTCGCCGTGCCTCATCGGGCCGGGATCGGTATTCATTCCTGCATCCCGGTTTCCGCGGTCTCAGCCGTGCCTGTTGGCGACGGCAAGATGGCCGATATCATGCCGGAACTGCATTCCCGGAAAGCGTATGCCTTCTATGACCTGATAGGCCCGCCGCTGCGCCAGCTTGATCGATTCGCCCAGTGCGGTGACGCATAGCACCCGCCCCCCGTCAGTGAGAACCCGACCATCACGCAATGTGGTGCCGGCATGAAAGACGTGAAAATCTTCTTCGGCTGCAGGCAGGCTTGCAATGACATCATCCTTGCGTGGCGATTCCGGATATCCATGCGCGGCCATGACCACGCCCAGCGCCGCGCGCCGGTCCCAATCGACCTCGGTGGCGTCAAGTTTGCCATCGACGGCGCACTCGATCAGTTCAAACAGGTCGCTTTTCAAACGCAGCATGATGGGCTGGGTTTCCGGGTCACCCAGGCGGCAGTTGAATTCAAGCACCTTGGGGATGCCATCGCGGTTGATCATCAACCCGGCATAGAGAAAACCCGAGTAGGGGGTGCCCCTTGCCGCCATGCCGTTCATCACCGGCTGGATGACCTCCCGTACCACGCGGGAATGGATTTTCGGCGTGATCACCGGCGCCGGTGAATACGCGCCCATGCCGCCGGTGTTCGGTCCGAGGTCGCCATCGAGAAGGCGCTTGTGGTCCTGGCTGGTTGCAAGGGACAGCACGTTTCGGCCGTCGCACATGACGATGAAGCTGGCTTCCTCGCCTTCCAGGAATTCCTCGATGACCACGCGATTGCCAGCGCTGCCCATGGCGTGGTCAACAAGCATCCAGTCGATGGCCTTGTGTGCCTCGTCAAGACTGGCTGCGACGACGACACCTTTGCCGGCTGCAAGACCATCGGCTTTGATGACGATGGGCGCCCCCATCCTGTCCACGTAGGCGTGCGCCTCGCCTGCATCCGAGAAGGCCGCATACGCTGCCGTGGGAATCCTGTTCTGCTCCATGAAGTTCTTGGCGAATTCCTTGGAACTTTCAAGTTGGGCGCAGGCCTTTGACGGCCCGAAGATCCGCAGGCCCCTTGCCTGGAAGGTATCCACGATGCCCGCGGCGAGCGGCGCCTCGGGCCCCACCACGGTCAGGTGGATCGGCTCCTTTTCGGCAAAATCGGCGAGCGCGTTGATGTCCGTGATGGCCAGATTCTTGACGCCTGCTTCCGTGGCGCTTCCGGCGTTGCCGGGAGCCACGTAGACGGTCTGAACGCGCGGACTTTGCGCAAGGCGCCATGCGATGGCATGTTCGCGTCCACCACCGCCGATGACAAGGAGTTTCATGATGGGCGTCGCGCTTTCGTTTCTGGCCGCAGGGGTTTTGAGGATCAGTGGCGGAAGTGACGGATGCCGGTAAAGACCATGGCAACGCCCAATTCATCCGCGGCGCCGATGACTTCGCTGTCCCGCATGCTGCCACCGGGCTGAATCACTGCCTTGGCGCCGGCCTTGGCCACGACCTCAACACCATCGCGAAAAGGGAAAAACGCGTCCGAGGCGACAACTGAACCTTCCAGCGACGAACCGGCGTTTTGAGCCTTGATGGAGGCAATGCGCGCGCTGTCCACGCGGCTCATCTGTCCCGCCCCGACGCCGAGGGTACGGCCCGCGCCGCAAAAGACAATTGCATTGGATTTCACGAATTTGGCGACCCGCCAAGCGAATAGAAGGTCCTCAAGTTGCGCAGGGGTGGGCGCCAGTTTTGTAACGACGCGCAATTCCGATGCCGCGAGATTGCGGGTATCCGGCGTCTGCACGAGCAATCCGCCTCCCACGCGCTTCAGGTCATAGGCGGATGATCCGCGCCCGTCGGGAATCTCGAGCAGGCGCACATTGGCCTTCGCCGACATGATCTTGCGTGCCGCCGCGCTGATTGCCGGGGCGAGCGCCACCTCGACAAAAAGTTTGGAAAGCGCTTCGGCGGTCGCCTCATCCAGTTCGCGATTGAAGGCCACAATGCCGCCAAAGGCTGATGTGGGGTCGCAGGAAAGGGCGGCCTGATAGGCGGCAAGAGGAGTGGCCCCTACCGCCACACCGCACGGGTTGGCGTGCTTGACGATGACGCAGGCCGGCGTATCAAAAGTCTTGACGCACTCCCAGGCGGCATCGGAGTCGGCAATGTTGTTGTACGACAGTTCCTTGCCCTGAATCTGCCGGTACCTCGATATCGCTCCCGCAAACGGATTGGCGTCGCGGTAAAAGGCCGCGCTCTGATGGGGGTTTTCGCCATAGCGCATTTCCTGCGCCTTCTCGAACTGCAGCGTGAGGCGGTCCGGCCATTCATGTCGATTGCCGTCCGCGTCAAGGCCCGTCAGATAGTTGCTGATGGCCGCATCATATGCCGCGGTATGGGTGAAGACCTTTTTGGCCAGTTCGAAGCGGCGCGTTGCGCCAAGGGCGCCGTTGCCTGCCTTCAATTCTTCGGCAATGGCGGCGTAATCCGCAGGGTCGACCACGACCGCGACGCCCTGATGATTCTTGGCGGCCGCGCGAAGCATGCTGGGCCCGCCGATATCGATATTCTCAATGGCCTCCTCGAGCGGGCAATTTTCGCGCGCCACGGTTTTCTCGAAGGGATACAGATTGACCACAACCAGATCGATCGGGTCGATGGATGCGCTTCGTATCGCTTCCATGTGATCGGGGGAGTCCCTGCGTGCAAGCAGACCGCCATGGATGCGTGGATGCAGTGTCTTGACGCGGCCGTCCAGCATTTCCGGAAAACCGGTGTAATCAGAGACCTCGGTTACCGGAATTTTTGCTTCCGCCAGCGCCTTTGCGGTGCCCCCGGTGGACAGGATAACCACACCCATGTCCGCAAGCATCTGCGCAAATGGAATAAGTCCGTTTTTGTCCGAAACGCTGATGAGCGCGCGGCGTATTGTGATGTTCATGTTGGTTTCGATCTGGGTGTCGTCGCCGGAGCGCGCGGAAAGTCTGCCAAGCGTGATAAACGCGACTCAGCTTTTTATCTTGAGCGCGTGAATTTTCTTGCGCAAGGTGTTTCGATTTATTCCAAGCATCTCCGCGGCAATGGTCTGGTTTCCCTCCGCGTGGTCGAGAACGGCCTCAAGCATCGGACGTTCCACATTCTTCAGCACCATGTCGTAAATGGATTGCGGACGAGTTCCGTCCAGGTCCTTGAAATACCGTTCCAGAGAGCGCCTGACGCTGTCGGCTATTTCGTTGCCTTGTCTCAGGGCCGTCGTCATGCCACTGCCTCCTTGCATTCTGTTTGGTCCTGCGCTGGTGCGTCCCCGATGGATTCTTCAATATCCACATACTGCAGATGCCGGGTGGTCTGCGTCATCAGGCTGAAGAATCCGTCAACGGCCGCGATCTGATCTTCACAGTTGTCAATCTGGTTCATACGATGACGGAAATTTGCCGAACCTGCCAGGCCTTTTGTGTACCAGGATATGTGCTTGCGAGCGATCTTCACGCCCTTTTCCCTGCCGTAGAAGCCGTGCAGATCCTCCAGATGCTCGATCAGTACTTCGTGAATCTCGGTGACCAGCGGAGACGGCAGAGTTTCGCCGGTCGCCAGAAAGTGTTCAATTTCCCGGAAAATCCAGGGCCGGCCCTGCGCGGCGCGGCCAATCATCACGCCGTCGGCGCCGGTGTACCCGAGCACATACTTCGCTTCTTGCGGCGTCCCGATGTCGCCATTGGCAATGACCGGCAGGCGTGTGTTGCGCTTCACCTCGCGGATGGTGTCGTACTCCGCGTGGCCGGAAAAGCCGCAGGCGCGTGTGCGCCCATGCAGTGTCAGCATGCGTATCCCGCTTTCCTCGGCAATTCGCGCAACGGTAAGTGCGTTCTTGCTGGTGGTATCCCACCCCGTGCGGAATTTCAGGGTCACCGGAACGCTGGAGGCATTCACGACGGCTTCCAGTATCCGTCCCACCAGGGGTTCATCACGCAGCAGCGAGGATCCCGCCATGGCATTGCAGACCTTTTTGGCGGGGCAGCCCATATTGATGTCGATGATCTGGGCGCCCTGGTCCACGTTGTATCGCGCGGCATTGGCCATCATTTGCGGGTCGGCTCCCGCGATTTGCACCGCAATGGGGTCGACCTCGCCGTCATGATTCGCGCGTCTGCGGGTCTTCTCGCTGCCCCAAAGAAGTGAATTCGACGCGACCATTTCGGATACCGCCAGGCCTGCGCCGAATTTCTTGCAGAGTTGGCGAAACGGGCGGTCGGTGACACCTGCCATGGGCGCGACGACTAAATTGTTACGCAGTACATGCGCGCCGATTTGCATGCGGATCTTCTCTGCAATGGGTGAACGGGAGGGGGGAGCAATTCTATACTGAATCGCTTTTTCAATGACAATTTTGGAGACGTGAAAAAAGTCACGCGTCATTGACGAACAGCCAGGAGGATGCTAGCCCAGTGTAACGATTTTTTCCCTTACAGCTCCCGCATCCGTTTCCATTGCGGCCATTCGATTCGGGCGCGAACCGTGGAGCATGAAGTTCCCAAGAAGCCGCCTGACAGGTGGAAGTACGTCGATGGCAAGCAGCGCGGCACCCCGTAAAGGGCCCAGGGGCGGCGCGAACCGGGAGAATGTGCGTGCCAAAAGGTCTGTCAACCCGATCTCCATGCGTCGATCGGTGGCGCGATGCCTCATGAACGATTTCGCGAAATCCGGATGTGCGATCGATATTTCCGGGTCGAGAAGCGCTTGGGCGAGTTCCCACGCGTCGCGCAGGCCAAGATTCAGCCCCTGCCCGGCGACGGGGTGCAGCGATTGCGCGGCATTGCCGATGGACACGACTCTGGCGTCTGGATTGTTCTTCATGAAACGCAGTGAAAGGGGAAATCGCCGCCTGCCGGAAACTTCGACAAATTTTCCAAGGCGCAATCCGAAGCACATGCCCAAACTCGCGAGAAACGTCTTGTCTTCGGCTTCGGCCAAATCGCTCGCGGCGTCGGGACTGACGCACCAGACAAGTGCGAATCCATCCCCGTTCGGAAGCAAAGCCAGGGGTCCATCCGGGGTAAAGCGCTCGTATGCCCGGTTGCCATGGGAAATTTCCGTCCGGACCTGCGCGACGATGGCGCATTGCAAGTAGTCGCGGGTGACGAAGCGGTCGGCGGACCCGGGCACTTCGTCAAGCAAAGCCGCGCCGGCGGTGCCGTCCGCCAGCACCAGCAGTCCTGCATGAATGATCCGGGCCAGACCGTCACGATCGCACACCTGGACGTCCACCCCGTCGGAAGTTGCAGCCCAGCCGGTGACGCGTCCGGAATGGGGGGGCACCGTTTTGCTCATCGCGGAGCGAATTCCGCCGTAGTCTGCGACATAACCCAGGGCGGGCAGCCCGAATTCTTCGGCGGTCATGACAGCGCGCCCGAAAGCGCCGCGCTGGGAAACATGGATGGTGCGGATCGGCGTGTTCGCGATGCGGTCAAAAACATCGCATTCGGCAAGCAGCAGTCGCGATCCATGCGACAAAGCGATGGGTCGTTCCGTGCCCGGCTTGCCGCTGTCCACATGCACGACAGAAAGCGCGGTATTGCGAAGGCACAGCGCCGCAAACGCGCCCACAGGACCGCCGCCTGCGATGACAACGTCAACAGAGGTGCTCATGCGCGGGGTGCGTCCATCGGGAAAGGCGGCGTCAGTCCGCGCCCACCAGCGCTTCGATGTCCTTCAGCGACTTGGGCGTGGCCAGGGTCAATACTTCGTTTCCCGTCGCCGTAACAAGAACATCGTCCTCGATACGCACGCCGATATTCCAGAATTCACGAGGAACGCCTTCGTCAGGGCGTATGTAGCATCCCGGCTCCACCGTCAGCACCATGCCGGGACGCAATTCGCGCCATTCGCCGGCAGTCTTGTATTCGCCGGCATCATGCACGTCCAGGCCCAGCCAGTGCCCCGTGCGATGCATGTAGAAGCGTTTGTAATCCTCTTTTTCAAGCACTTCCTGCAGGCTCCCGGTGCAAAGGCCGAGATCTATGAACCCCCGAGCCAGTGTTTCCACTGCGGCGTCGTGTGCATCGTTCCATCGGTGCCGTGGAGACACTTTTTCGATCGCTGCCGACTGCGCCGCCAGGACCAGTTCATAGATCGCACGTTGTGGTGCAGAGAATTTGCCGGACACCGGCCATGTTCGGGTGATGTCCGACGCGTAGCCATCCAGCTCACAGCCGGCGTCCACCAGCAGCAGATCACCATCGATCATGGGCGCACTGTTGTCGCGATAGTGGAGTACGCAGGCATTGGCTCCGCTTGCGACAATCGGCCAGTAAGCGGGGAATTGAGCTCCTCCCCGGCGAAATTCATAGAGCAACTCTGCTTCAATCTCGAATTCCTTCATTCCTGGGCGTGTGGCCCTCATCGCCCGCCGGTGGGCAACCTCGGAAATCGCGGCGGCCTGCCGCATGGTCGCGATCTCTGCTTCATTTTTGACAAGGCGCATTTCATCGAGGGCAAGGCGCAGGTCATGAATCTGCGACGGCGCCGAAATGCCGGTGCGGGTCTGGGAACGCACCTGGTTGAGCCAGCCCATGATGCGGGCGTCCCACGAGGGGTCCGCGCCGGGCATGTAATGGAGCGCGGCCTGATTGCCGAGCAGCTTGGGGATCATCTCGTCCATGCTGGAGAAGGAGTGGGCCTCGTCGAATCCGAATTGCTCCCTCGCGGCATCCGGGCCAAAGCGAAAGCCTTCCCAAAGTTCGCGCTCGATATTCTTGTCCCGGCAAAAAAGAATGGATTTGGGCTCGGATCCGGCCACGATCACCAGTACCGCTTCCGGTTCGCCAAACCCCGTGAGGTAATAGAAATAGCTGTCATAACGATACAGATAATCGCTGTCGCGATTGCGCAAACGCTCGGGAGAGGTGGGAATGATGGCTATTCCCCCGGTCATGCGCGCACAGAGGGCGGCACGCCGGTCTGCCTGGTCGATGTATGGTTTCATGCCTGCAAGTATAGGACAGAGCGGATTGGTGAAACGGCTTCCCGTGTGCTCCCCGGATATTGCCTCAGGTTCGCGCAATCCTTCGATGGAGTTCCGCCAGTCTTTCCGGGGTGCCGATGTCAAACCAATCCCCCCGGTGCAATTCCCCGCTTGCCCTGCCTGCATTGGCGGCGTCCCGCAGCAGGGGGGCAAGTTTGTGGCGCATCCCAGTCGCGATGCCGGCAAACAGGCGGGGTTGGTACAGTCCAATCCCGGAGAAGGTATGACGGGGAGAGCCCGTGTTTTTCAGGTCGGTTCCATCTAGGGAAAAATCGCCCTCCGGATGGTGTGGCGGGTTGGGTACCAGCAGCAGGTGGGCAAGCTTGTCCCCGAGATTGAGTGAACAAAGCGACGAGTAGTCAGCGTCGCAATAGATGTCGCCTGCGGCTGCGATGAAAGGGGCATCTCCCAGCAATTCAAGGGCGTTGACAATTCCACCGGCGGTTTCAAGGGCTTCGCTTTCCCGCGAATAGAGTATTCGCACGCCGTACCTGCTCCCGTCGCCCAACGCTTCTTCAATCTGTGCACCCAGGTGCGCGTGATTGATAACGACCTCGAGGATGCCGCCATCACGCAGTCGCTCAAGCGTCCAGACGATCAGCGGTTTTCCGCCGGCCTCCAGCAGAGGTTTTGGCTTTGCGTCCGAAAGCGGGCGCATCCGTTCACCGCGGCCCGCGGCGAGAATCATTGCCTTCATCGCGCCGCGGCGACTCCAGCGCCGGCTTCCAGTTCATCGAGCAATCTCGCGAATCCGGCTAGCTCCCGATAGCGCCGGCATGCGGCGCGGAGGTATTTCAGCACGAGCGGCTGGTCGCCGAGATAGGCCGTCTTGCCGTCGCGAACGGCAAGGCGTGCGAAGATGCCGACCACCTTGATCTGCCTTTGCACGCCCATCCATTCAAAATCGCGGTAAAAATCC
Source organism: uncultured beta proteobacterium (assembly GCA_903899705.1). GTDB lineage: Bacteria > Pseudomonadota > Gammaproteobacteria > Burkholderiales > SG8-39 > 2-02-FULL-62-17. The sequence continues at coordinate 30,170 of CAIUKQ010000022.1, read as the reverse complement.
GCGAAATCAGCGGGCACCGGAATTCCGGATTTGCGGGCGAGTTCCCAGTAGCGGACGCACCAGTCAATGACACGCTCTTCTTCCCACTCAATGTAGGCATCGCGCAGCAGCGAAACCAGATCGTAGGTGGGCGGCCCGTAGACGGCGTCCTGAAAATCCAGAATGCCGGGATTGGGTTCACAAACCATCAGGTTTCGAGAATGGTAGTCACGGTGGACGAACACGCGCCCCTGGGAGAGGTTGTTCGCGATGATGGCCTCGAACGCGGATTCCATGTGGCGTGTCTGTGCTTCGCCAAGCGCGGCGTGCAACTGCCGCTGCACGTACCACTCAGGAAACAGCCTGAGTTCCCTTTCGAGAAGGGCACGATCGTAAGGCGGCAAAATGCCCTCCGCGCTGGCGCGCTGGATACCAACAAGCGCCCGGATCGATTCCCGGTAAAGCGCATCAATGCGATCGTGATTCCCGGCATTGCCCCGTAACTGCGTCAATTCATCAAGATAGGTGACCGATCCCATATCCGAGAGGAGCAGAAAGCCAAGCGCCGTGTCCTGTTCGAGAATCGCGGGTACGTGGGCGCCTGCGTCGCCAAACAATCGGTCGATGCGTATAAAGGGCTCGCAATTTTCCCGGTCAGGTGGCGCATCCATGACGATGAAAGACTTGCCCTGTCCGTTGCTTACTCGGAAATAGCGCCGGAAGCTCGCATCGCTTGAGGCCGGTTGCAGGGCGTCGTTCAGGTCGGGGCGGCGCGCGCGCAGCCAGTCCCTCAGCAATTCAAGGCGATCCATTTGATCAACCGGATTCAGGGCGGGACCGTTCATCTTCCCGACATGAGGACAGTGTGCCGGCGAATCCCCATTCCGATATCCATGTTGCCTTCCGCGTTGAATTGTGCGATTTTACCATTCGCCTCTCACCACGAATCCCTCGCGCCAATCAAATGTCAGTATTCAAACCGCGTCTTGCGGCGTTAGTAGGGTCGCTGCTTGCCGCGGGCCAGATTGGTGCGCAGCAACCGGGCCCTCGGACCCAGTCACCTTCGCAGGTGACTGGCGCAATCGACCTGCCCACCTCCATAACCGCACGGCGGATTGACGGAGTTGCCGACAAGGAAACCGTCGCCGAAGGAGACGCGCGTCTCAGGCGAGGAGACAAATCAATTGCCGCGGACTGGATCCGTTTCAGCAGTGAAAACGACGAGGTGGAAGCCAAGGGGCACGTGCGCCTTGAACAGGGTGGGCTGGTCATGACCGGGCCGTCGTTGCGCCTGCGTACCAGCGACTCCATTGGCAGTATCGAGAGCCCCTCCTATTCGATCACCACGCGTTCAAAGGCTGATGGCGCTCCGATTACCGCAAGGGGCATGGCGGACCGCATTGATATCAATGGCGATAATCTTTATCGATTGATCAACGCCACCTACACCACATGTGTGCCGGGTGACGACTCATGGTATCTGGAGGTGGAACAACTGGGGCTCGACTATGGACGTGAAGTCGGGACGGCACAGTGGGCGACTGTTCACCTCTTCGGCACGCCGGTCATGACATCTCCATATATGGATTTTTCCCTTAGCGGCCAACGTAAGTCGGGGTTCCTGTCCCCTACTTTCACGACAAGCGGAAAGAACGGGCCGGACGTTTCTCTGCCCTACTACTTCAATCTCGCGCCCAATCGGGATCTCACGGTAACACCACGTTACATGGAGAAGCGCGGACTGATCGTGGGAAGTGAATTCCGTTATCTGGAACCACACAGCAAAGGCAACGCGCGCTTTGAGTATCTGCCCCAGGACGCGGTGCGCGGGGGCAAGCGTTCAGCTGTTTCTCTGGTGCACGGGTATGAGGAAGGGCCCATGGCAGTTGGCATCAGCCTGAACAAGGTGTCGGACAACAATTATTTCCGCGACCTTTCGAGCCGGCTCAATTTTACGTCCCAGACTTATCTGCCCAGGGAAGGCGTGGTGCGGTATTCGGGAGGGTGGTGGGGAGATGGCAACTGGACGGCCACCGCGAGGGCCCAGAGCTTTCAGACGCTGCAGTTGCCAGATGGCAGCTTGCCGACGCAGTACTCGCGCCTGCCCCAGGTTTTGCTGTCGGCCGGGCGGCCGGATATCCATGGAGTTGATTTCAGCGTCACGGGGGAGGCGGTGGACTTCCATCACCCGACCCTCGTCAGGGGTACCCGCACCACGGTTTATCCGAGTCTGTCGATGCCCATGATCTCGCCCGGCTATTATTTCACCCCGAAGATCGGCATCAACTCGACGAGTTACAGCCTCACCAACGCGGCGCCCGCGACAGGCACGTCCTTCCAGCGGAACCTGCCGATATTTTCTCTTGATTCTGGCATGACTTTCGAGCGCGAAGCGTCCTACTTTGGACGGGATTTTCAGCAGACACTGGAGCCCCGCGCCTATTACCTCAATGTGCCCTACAAGGAACAGGGCAAGATACCCCTCTTTGATACCGTGGTATCTGACTTCAACTATGCGCAGATCTTTTCGGAAAACGGCTTCTCGGGAGGTGACCGGATCAACGATGCCAACCAGCTGACGCTCGCGGTGACTTCCCGGCTGATATCGCCTTCGACGGGTCAGGAAGCGATGCGCGCGACCATCGCCCAGCGATACTATTTCAGCCCCCAGCGGGTGACCCTGAATTCCACGACGTCACCGACCAACTTCACGGCTTCGGACTGGCTTGCTTCGTTTTCGACGCGGGTTGCCCCGCGGTGGACAGTAGAAAATGCGGCCCAGTATAGTCAGAGGGAAAACCGGATCGAGAGGCTGACGGTGGGTACGCGTTACCAGCCTGAGGTGCAAAAGACGCTGAATCTGAGTTATCGATTCCTTCGCGGCCAGTTCAATCAGGTGGATGTTTCCGGGCAATGGCCACTGGGGGGCAGATACTATGGGGTGGGGCGGTACAACTATTCAATGAGCGACCATCACGTCGTCGAGGCGCTTGCAGGGTTCGAATACAATGAGGACTGCTGGACGGGACGGTTCGTGATCCACCGCTTTTCCGTAACCGCCGGCGTGTCAAACCTTGCCGTATTCCTGCAGCTTGAGTTGAACGGATTTTCCCGGGTGGGGTCCAATCCTCTTGCAGCACTCAAGCGCAATATCCCGGGATATACGCGTGCCAGCCAAGTGGGAAACCCGGGGAGATTCGGAGAATATGATGAATAATCAATTGCTTGTGTGCCGGCGGGGCGAGTGCCTTTGATGACGGGTGCCCGAGCCCCGATTGTCGTTCCAGCACGGACGGTGTGTCTCATTGCGGGCGCGATTCTGGTCGTCATTGCCACATGGGCGCAAGCCCAAGCGCAGGCACCCAGAAGAATTACGCTGGTTGACAGGATAGTCGCCATCGTCAACAACGAAGTCATCACCCAGAATGAACTGACGGAGCAATTGCAGACTTCGGTTGAGGAACTTCGCCGGCGGGGGACCCCCATTCCGCTGCGCGAGGATCTTGAGAAGCAGGTGCTCGAGCGCCTTGTCACCGAGCGCGTGCAATTGCAATTCGCCAAGGAAACCTCCACCCGTGTGGATGAACTTGATCTCGACCGGACCGTCGGGAGAATTGCCGAGGCGAATAATCTGTCACTTGCGGAATTCCGCGTCAGACTGGAAAAGGATGGCGTTCCATTCAACAAGTTTCGCGAGGACTTGCGCAAGCAAATTTTGATGGAGCGGGTGCGTGACCGCGAGGTTGACAGCAAAATCAATATTGCTGACAGCGAGATCGAAAACTATCTGACCGAGAGCAAGGAAGAGGCCGAGGTCAGGGGCGAGATCAGACTGGCCCACATTCTTGTGCGGGTGCCGGAGCAGGCAAGTCCCGACCAGCTGGAGCGCCTGCGCCTGCGCGCGCAGGAAGTGGTGGACAAGTTGAAGCAGCAAGGTGATTTTTCGCAGCTTGCAGCGACCTATTCGGACGCCCCCGATGGCCTTCAGGGCGGCGATATGGGTTGGCGGGGTTTCGATCGCCTGCCTGAGATATTTGCCGAAGGCGTGGCGAAACTCAGGTCTGGCGAGATGAGCGCCGTGCTTCGCAGCCCGGCGGGATTCCACATTCTCAAGGTGGTGGACCGTCGCGGCAGCGAGGCGCCGTTGATGATCGAGCAGAACCGGATTCGCCATATTCTTGTACGCATCAACGAGTTGACCTCGGAGGACGAGGCAAGGCGCAAGCTCGCGGTATTGCGCGACCGCATTGTCAACGGCACCGATTTCGCGGAAATGGCGCGACTGCAATCCGAGGATTCATCGGCAGCCAGGGGCGGGGATCTCGGATGGATTGTCCCCGGTGACACGCTTCCCGAATTTGAGCGCGCCTACCGGGCATTGAAGGTCGCGGAGGTGAGCGAGATCGTGAAGACGCAATTCGGACTGCATCTGATCCAGGTGCTTGAGCGCCGGACCTCCGATGTTTCAAATGACCGCAAACGTCTTGAGGCACGAAAGACCCTGAGGGACCGCAAGAGCGACGAGGCCTATCAGGACTGGCTGCGCCAGCTCCGGGACAGGGCCTATGTCGAGTACCGGATCGAAGATCGGTGATGCGGTTGGCAAATTGAATTCCGTAGTGTGCCAATGACAACCGGGGGTAGGCCGGTTATCGCAGTGACCTCGGGCGAACCCGCCGGAATCGGTCCGGATATCTGTCTGCGGCTTGGAGTCGCAGCTTCCGGCGTTCGGGTGGTTGTCATGGGAAACAAGGGGCTTTTTGAGCAGCGCGCCCGTGCCCTTGGCATCAAAGTTTCATTCCGTCCCTATGAGCCGGCCCGGTCCGGTTCTGAAAGGGGTATCGACGCCTTTTCCTCCGCCGGGGAAATCGAACTGCTCGATCTGCCGTTGCCGGTTGAATGCGTGATTGGACAACTCAATCCGGCCAACAGTCGCTATGTTCTGGGCATGATAGACCGCGCCTACGACGGGTGCGTCAGTGGCGAATTCAGTGCCATGGTGACTGCCCCCGTGAACAAGGCCGTCATCAACGATGCCGGGATTGCGTTCACCGGCCATACCGAATATCTCGCCGACCGCGCGAACGGTACACATGTGGTGATGATGCTCGTGGGCGGAGGATTGAGGGTTGCATTGGCGACCACCCACCTGGCGTTGAAAGATGTCCCCCACGCTCTGACGCAGGCGAGTCTTGAGAGGACCGTGAGGGTGCTTTGCGCAGCTTTGCGGGCGGATTTCGGCCTGCTCAATCCGCGTATTCTTGTTTCCGGTCTGAATCCGCACGCCGGTGAGGCCGGGCATATGGGTCGCGAGGAGATTGAAGTCATACAACCGGTGCTGGAGCTGTTGAGGCGGGAGGGCATGGTCCTCTACGGGCCGCTGCCCGCGGACACACTTTTCAATCCGGACCGTTTGCGCGGGGCGGACTGTGTGCTGGCCATGTACCACGACCAGGGTCTGCCCGTGCTCAAATTTGCCAGTTTTGGCGCCGGCGTCAACGTCACGCTGGGTTTGCCTGTCATTCGAACCTCGGTTGACCATGGAACGGCGCTTGATATCGCGGGCAGCGGCAGGGCCGAACCGGGGAGCCTGGTGGAGGCAATCCAGCAGGCAGAAGCCATGATTGCTTCCCGCTCGAGACAATCTCAGATCAATGCTACGTCGGATTGAGGCAAGGTAGGCGCATGCGGCATATCCCCCGAAAAAGATTCGGCCAGCATTTTCTGGCCGACAAGACCTACCTTGACCGGATAGTCAGCGCGATCGACGCGGATCCGGGCGACCATTTTGTCGAGATCGGCCCCGGCGAAGGGGTGTTGACCTCAAGAATATTGAGCGTGGTCGGAAACATGCACGCGATTGAAATCGATCGTGACCTTGCTGCCCGATTGCGTAGCGCCTATGGCGACAAGGGACTCACGCTTTTCGAGGGGGATGCGCTGAAATTCGACTTTTCAAGCCTGCCCGAGGGAATGAGGGTTGTTGGAAATCTTCCTTACAACATTTCCACCCCGCTCATCTTCCACTTGTGCGGTTTCGCCAACCGCTTTCGTGACATGCACTTCATGTTGCAGAAAGAAGTGGTTGAGCGGATGGCAGCAAGGCCGTCGACGAGCGCGTATGGCCGATTGTCCGTAATGGCCCAGTATTGGTGCGACATAGAGCCGTTGTTTGTCGTGCCCGCGGGGGCGTTCAGGCCACCTCCCAAAGTACAGTCCATGATGGTGCGCTTGAGACCGCACCCTCCGGGTGGCGACCAAGAAACTGACCCACTGCTGCTCAAGCAGGTGGTCACCGCGGCATTTTCCCACCGACGCAAGACCCTGAGAAATTCCCTTTCCGGATTGCTTTCCGAATCACGTCTTGTTGAATTGGGAATTAAACCCGGTGACCGTGCTGAAAATCTGGGCCTTGCGGATTATGTTACGCTTTCAAAACATCTGAACCAGTGACCCATTCACAATCTCCGTTGTCACTGGCACAATTCGAAATCCCGTAAATGATTGGGCGGCCCCGTTTGGGGTCGGCGGTAACCAATATTGAGGAAGACAGGGTGCTTTCCCTGGCATCAGAACCGTATATGCGCAAATTTGGAGATTGACTATGGGCCTGCTCGATGATTTGAAAAAACAGGCGGAACTGGCCAAGACGCAACAGGTATCGGCGAAATCGCATCAGGAAGAATCCCTGAAGGCGGTCGAGGCAAAAGCCAAACTTGCGTTTCAATACCTTCATGACCTGCTCAAGCAACTTGCGGTATTGAAGCCGGTCAACCCACTTAATTTCTCCATACCCGGGGTCGCCGAGCTCAAGAACCTGACCTATCTGGATTCCTTTATCGACAATCGCAAGAAAAGCGTTCACGACGTCGAGGTAATCGATTCCATCGCCTTCTATATCAAGTGGGGGAGCACAAGCAAAATCACCATTGAACGGGATATGCCGGCCACGGCGCAGAAGATCCGGGACGGACTGACGCAGAATGGCGTTAAATTTACGGATGATGAGGTGCGCAGTGCCAAGGGCACGATTGCCGGATGGAAGTTCACCGTCGATCAGGCCATCAATACGGACGTCAAGATATTGGCGGACCATGACAACATGCGCCTGGTGATTACCGGCAGGAATCTGATCCGCCTCGGAATCGATGAGTTCGTCGTGCCGATCCTGGATATTACCGAGGCGTGGCTAGAGGAATTTGCAAAATCCCTGCTCGGGCAGCCCAGCGGCCTTCTTAAATACCGGGTGCAAACAACTTTGCGCTAGAGGTCCGCGGTATTGCGACGTGGGGCGTCGCGGAGGCTGGTTGCGCATTCTTCATTCCAGCCATGGCGATCGCGGCGCGCAGCCACCTACAAATCGGGCAATTTCCTTTCCAAAGCATTGAGTTCCCGGCGCGCTTCCCGGCATCCCGGGTAAATGCCTTCAAGGAGCGACCAGAACCGGGATGAATGGTTCATTTCGCGAAGGTGTGCGATTTCATGCGCCACCACATAGTCGATGAGTCTCGAAGGTACGTGAACCAGGCGCCAGTTGAGCGAAATCCGGCCGGCCGCGCTGCAGCTTCCCCAGCGTGTTCGCGCACTGGAGATGCGTACCGAGGGTAGTGGAACGCCAAGCGCCCGGGCGTAGTGGTGGACGCGGTCGGTGCCCGTCTGCCGCAGATTTTCGCGCAACCACGCGTGGATCAAAGCGCGTAACTCATCAATCCCGTCGTCAGCAAGCACCTGCGCAACGAGCCTGGACTCATCAAGATGCACACGCCTGTCCCGTGGTTTCAGGGCGATGGGTCTGATTTCAAGCGCGGCGGGCTGACCAAACAGGGGAATGGACTCACCCGAGATCCAGGAGAATTTCTCGCGCTCGTGCCGGTGGCTGCCAAGATGGTGCCAGATCCATTTTTCCTTTTCCCGCAGAAATCGTTCGATCTCCCGCAGCGTGGCCCAGCGCGGTGCGCGCACTTCGACGCCGCGACTTCCCACAGTGATGCCGATGGAGCGCCGCTTCGCGCGTATCAGGCCATAGCTCAGCGTTCCGCAGCCGAACACAATTTGTCGGCCGGCGGCGGGCACTGCGATTGTGTCGACAGCCGGAGTCTCAAGGCCGAGTGGCAGTTGAAACAGTTTCCCGAAAATATTCACGGATGCGGCCGCATGCCCAGCATTTCGTTTTCAATCCACGCCTTGACAGTTTCATTCAACAGTTCCGGCGACTGGCCGGAGCTCGCAATCGGTTTCCCGATGACAACCCGAATGACGCCCGGCCGCTTGATGAAAGCGTTGCGGCCCCAATAAACGCCGGCATTGTGGGCGACCGGAATGACCGGTGCGCCGGTTCTGACGGCAAGCCAGGCGCCCCCTGTCCTGTATTCGCCTGTCGCCCCGGGGCGCACGCGGGTGCCTTCGGGAAATACGACGATCCAGAAGCCTTGTGCGAGGCGATCCGCGCCCTTGGTTGCCATTTGCCGCAGCGCGCGCATGCCACGCCCCCGGTCAATGGCGATGGGACTCATCAAGGCAAGCCCCCACCCGAAAAAAGGGATCCACAATAACTCCCTTTTGAGTACGTGCACCTGGGGTGGAAATATCAGCTGGAAGGCAAGTGTCTCCCATGCCGACTGGTGCTTGGAAAGAATGATGGCGGGACGGTCGGTGAGATTCTCGCGGCCCTCGACCCGATATTCAAGACCCAGGATCCAGGCCGAAAGCCAGATGACGCAGCGTGACCATCCCGAAATGATCCGCCACCGGGTGTGTCGGGGGAGGAAAACCGTCATCAGGGCAATTGCAGAATAGGGCGGAGTCAGCAGTGCCAGCGCAAGCGCGAATAGCGCGGATCGCATCAGGTTGGGCAGTGGACTGTCTTTATAGACGCGCAATCGATTCGGACGGGTGATTGATCGGGTTGAGTCAGTGATGATTTGTCAGGCGGTACGGTGTCAGTTCATCAATTCGCGCGCCACGGCGGCAAGATCCGCGAATACGCGGGTTCCTTCCGGCAGTTCGCCTTTTTTGCGGGTCTTTCTGCCATTGCCGGAGAGAACCAGAATGGGCAGGGCTCCAACGGCACTGGCCGCCTGCAGATCGCGAAGGCTGTCCCCGACCATGGGAACCGCGTTCAGGGGAGTATTAAAGCGCTCCGCAATCGACAGCAGCATGCCCGGATTCGGTTTTCGGCAAGGGGAATTGGAATCGGCCTTGTCGGGACAATAGAACACCGCGTCTATGCGTCCGCCCGCCTGTGTAACGGCCTTGTGCATCTTGGTGTGCATGGCATTGAGGGTTTCCATGGTGAAGAGGCCGCGCGAAATGCCGGACTGGTTGGTGGCCACCGCGATACGCCAGCCCGACTGCGTCAACTGGGCTATCGCGTCGAGGCTTCCCGGCACGGGGCGCCATTCGTCGGGATTCTTGATGTACTGGTCGCTGTCATGGTTGATGACACCGTCGCGATCGAGAATGAGAAGCTTCATGCGGCAAGCTTCGAGATGTCTGCGACGCGATTCATCTCGATTCGGAGGTCGTTCAGCAGGGCGAGACGGTTGTGGCGTACCCCGGGATCTTCGACCATGACCATGACCGACTCGAAAAATGCGTCCACGGGCGATTTGAGGGCGGCAAACGCCTTCAGGTATCCGGTGTAGTCGCCCGCCTCGAACAATGGCTTCGCAATGCTCGTGGTGGCGCCAAGCGCCGCGAACAGCGCCCGTTCATGGGCGTCGGTCATGTCATCGGCGCGCACCTCGGCAAATGTGTCGCCCTTGGCATCGGCCTGCCTGAGGATGTTGGCGACCCGCTTGTTGGCCGCGGCCAGACTTGCCGCCTCGGGCAAATCGGAAAAAGCACGAACCGCAGCCAGTTGTACCGGCACTTTTGCAAGGCAGGCGGGATCCATGCACATGACTGATTCGATCTCGTTCGCCGTGTATGACAGGTCGCGCAGATAGCCGCGCATGCGTTCAAGTATGAACGTGCGCAGGTCCGTCCCGGCATCGCCCAGCACGCCTTCGGGAAATGCCGAAAATGCGAATCCGACCAAGTCGATGAGAGGCACATTGATGTTGGCTTCAACCAGCATTCGAACCACGCCGAGCGCGTGGCGCCGGAGGGCAAACGGATCCTTGTCACCGGTCGGTATCTGTCGGATGCCGAAAAGGCCGGCCAGTGTTTCCAGTTTGTCCGCGAGGGCGAGCGCCATCGCGACGCCTTCCCGCGGCAGGGCATCGCCCGAAAACCGTGGCTGATAATGCTGCTCTATTGCCTCGGCGACTTCCGGGTCCTCGCCATCTGCTTGCGCATAGTAGCGCCCCATGACGCCCTGCAACTCGGGAAATTCACCGACCATGTTGGTCACCAGGTCTGCCTTGGCGAGCCAGGCGGCGCGCTCGGCGAGCAGGGGATCGGCGCCAATTGCCCGCGCAATCTGCCCCGCGAGCAATTGAACGCGTTCCGTGCGTTCCAGTTGCGTGCCAAGCTTGTTGTGGTAGACGACTTTGGCGAGTCCCGGTACCCGGGTTTCCAGCCGTGATTTGCGGTCGATGTCAAAGAAAAAGCGCGCATCGGCGAGGCGTGGCCTTATAACTCTTTGATTTCCTTCAATAATATTTCTCGGGTCGGCCAGGTGCATATTGCTGACGATGAGAAACCGGTTGATCAGCTTTCCCAAGGCGTCAAACAGAGGGAAGTACTTCTGGTTGGTGCGCATGGTGAGCACCAGGCATTCCTGGGGGACTGTAAGAAACTCGGATTCAAACTCGCCCACATAGACGCTGGGATATTCGACCAGTGCCGTGACTTCGTCCAGCAGCGGGGCAACCATCTCCTCCGGCCCAAGCGAGGCCCCCAGTTCTGCAGCATGTTCACGAAGCTGCATTTCTATTTCCGCACGACGCGCATCGAATGAAGCGATGATCCGGCCGTGGGCGGCCAGGGCTTCTTCATACGCATCCGCCGATGGCACCTTGATGTCCCTGACGCCCTGGAACCGGTGACCGTGCGTGATATCGCCAGCCTTGAGGCCCAGAATGGACACGTCGAGAATCGTTGAGCCAAACAGAGCCAGCAGGCCGTGCGCCGGGCGCACAAACTTGACGCTGGTTATGCCATCGGCGAGCTGGTAGCTCATCAGTTTCGGGATGGGAAGCTTTTCCAGCGCCTCCTCAAGCGCACGCTGCACCCCGGCTGCGAGAGACAGGCCTTTTATTTTCTGATTGAGGAAGACGTATTCGGCATTCCCTTCCACCTTGCGCTCGGTCTGCGACAGATCGGCGCCTTCCTTCTCCAGTCGCTTCGCAAGTGCAGCGCTGGGATTTCCATCCGCCCCGAATGCGACCTTGGAGGGCATCAGTTTTTTTGACTCGTTTCGATCTTCCGCCTGAGGGGACACGTCACGGATCAATGCCGCAAGGCGCCGTGGGGTTGCGAAAACGCGCAAGTCGTCGCCGTCACCCGTCTTCAATTGGGCCCGGATCAGACTTTCCTCAATATGTCGGCCAAATTCCTCGCCCAGTTGCCGCAGTACTCTGGGTGGCAATTCTTCGGTAAAAAGTTCGACCAGGAGGCTTGCGTTCATGCGGCCTCGCGTTCTGCGAGGGCCGAGCGCATTGCGCCGAGATCAATGCCCAGTTGCTCAAGCTGTCCAGGCGCGCACATGGGGAATCCACTGCGCACCCTGGAGTCAAAATACGACTGCGAGACGCTGCGAGCAAGAATGCGAATTCTCCCTATGTAAGCCGCCCGTTCGGTGACGGAAATGGCGCCCCGCGCGTCCAGCAGATTGAAGGTGTGGGCCGCCTTAAGAACCTTTTCATAAGCAGGCAGCGCCAACCTGGCTTGGATCAGGCGTTTAGCGTCGGTCTCGTGGTCGCCAAAATGGCGGAACAGCATCTCTGTGTCTGATTGTTCGAAGTTATAGGTGGATTGCTCCACCTCGTTCTGATGATAGACATCCCGGTATTTGAGGCCGGGCGTCCAGACCAGATCGAATACATTGTCCACACCCTGGAGATACATAGCCAGACGTTCCAGCCCGTAGGTGATTTCCCCCATGATCGGCTTGCAGTCCAGGCCCCCGACCTGCTGGAAGTAGGTGAACTGGGTTATTTCCATTCCATCAAGCCAAACCTCCCAGCCGAGGCCCCAGGCGCCGAGGGTCGGGTTTTCCCAGTCATCTTCCACAAAACGGATGTCATGTTCCCGGGAATCAACGCCGATGGCTTTAAGTGACTCAATGTACAGGTCGAGAATATTCAGCGGTGAAGGTTTGAGCACCACCTGAAACTGGTAGTAATGCTGCATGCGGTTGGGATTGTCCCCGTATCGACCATCCTTGGGGCGCCGGGAAGGCTGCACATAGGCAGCACGCCACGGTTCCGGTCCGATCGCACGGAGGAACGTCGCCGTGTGAGAGGTGCCTGCACCGACCTCCAGATCATAGGGTTGCAGCAGGGCACAACCCTGGCGGGCCCAGAATTGCTGCAGACAAAGTATCAGATCCTGAAAAGTCGACATGGAAGCATGCGCAATCGGTACGAAAGACGGGTTGATTTTACCGGCAATTGGGGCCGCTCTGACCGGCGGAAGGGGGCTGTCGACTTAAATCTGGCGCCGTCGCATGGAAATCATCACGCCGGTCGCAATCAAAAGGGCGCAGACGGCCAGCACAAGAAAATTGCCGGCTAGAACATAGGGTGTTGCGTTGACGTAGGGTTGGGCTTTTCCTTCGAGCACCCCTTGGGTGAATAGCGGCAATTCCGCCACCACCCTGCCGTGCTCGTCGATGATCGCAGTGACACCAGTATTGGTTGCGCGCAGCATGAACCGGCCGGTTTCAACCGACCGCATGCGGGATATCTGCAAATGCTGGCCGGGGGCAAGCGAGTCGCCGAACCAGGCGACATTGGACATATTCGCCAGAAGCGTGGCCTCGGGGAGTTGAGCGATCAGTTCCTCGCCAAAGGCGTCTTCATAGCAGACCGTGATGCCCACGCGCTCGCCTGCCGCGAGCAGGGGCCTGGGCAGGATGCCACGCGAAAAATCCGACAGGGGGATGTGCAGAATGCCGACGATCCACTTGAATTCGGGGGGGACGAATTCGCCAAGAGGAACCAGGTGCGATTTCGCGTAGAACTGCAGTTCCGAGTGGCCCAAATTGACAACCCCGTTGAAATAGCTCCCGGCGCTGTTTCTAAAAGGGGCCCCCAGCAGAAGGTCGCCGCCACGGCGGCGCGCAATCTCCTTCAAGTCGCCCAGATAAGACGGATCCACCAGATCAAGAAATCGGGGCACCGCAGTTTCTGGAAGCACAATCAATTGGGCATGACGACTGTCGCCAACCATCCGTTTGTAGGTTGCAAGGGTGGACTCGTATTGTTCGGGCTCGAATTTCATGCTCTGCGGAATGTTTCCCTGCACCAGGGCAACGGGTACGGGGTCGCCCTGCGCGGTCACCCATTCGACCTCGCGCAGGACCGCGCCCGTCCCGGCAAGAATCAGCGCCGTTGCGGCCAGTGCCTTGCGGGTACGCACCGGCCCCGGCAGGCACGCTGCGGCGATGCAACCGGCGAAAAGGGCGAACGCCAGCGATACGCCGTAGACACCCAGTAGTGGCGCGTAGCCTGACAAAGGTGTGTCGATTTGGGAATAGCCCATCGCCAGCCAGGGAAATCCGGTCAACAGCCAGCTTCGCATCCACTCTGAGAGGACCCACAACGCGGGCGCGAGCAGCGTTGCCTGAACCCACTGCGGGCAATCGAGTCGCGCCTGCAGGGAGCCTGCCAGAGCCGGAAAAAGCGACAGGTACACACAAAAAACGGCGGTGGCGGCTGCGGCCAGGGGTGCCGGCATCATGCCAAACTGGTGCAGACTGACGTACACCCATGAGGCACCCGCGCCAAAAAGCCCAAGGCCAAACAAAAATCCATTGAGAGCGGCTTCGCGTGGTGCGGGCGTGCAAAGCCAGACGGTAAAAAGCGCGACAAGGCAGATGGTAGTCAGCCAAGGCAGTCCTGTCGGGGAAAAACCGCTGACTGCACCCGCCCCCGCCGCCAGGGCAACAAGGGTCCGGCTTTGGCGGGCTGCCAGGAATCGCGAAAGAATCGCCGGTATCAACTTATTCCGGGAAGCTTTTGCACCGAGAGCAGATGCAACCGGCGGCTGTCGGCGCGAAGTACGGAAATCCTGAGGCCTTCCAGTACGGTTGATTCGCCGCGTTTCGGAAGGCGCCCGAAACTGTCGATGAGCAGGCCGCCGACGGTGTCGAACTCTTCGTCCGGAAAGGATGTTCCGAAAGCCAGGTTGAAATCGGCTATTTCCGTTTGTGCCTTTACCCGGAACTGACCGGCCGTGTCGCTGACAATATTGTCAGCGGATTCGTCGAAATCGTACTCGTCCTCGATGTCCCCGACGATCTGCTCCAGCACATCCTCGATGCTGATCAGCCCGGCGACCCCGCCATACTCGTCAACCACAATGGCCATGTGGTTGCGATTGGAGCGAAAGTCGCGAAGCAGCACGTTCAGCGGTTTGGATTCGGGTACGAAAACCGCAGGACGGAGCATTTCGCGCACGCTGAATTCCTCCTCGCCCGCGTAATAGCGCAGAAGATCCTTGGCGAGAAGCACCCCGATCACGTTGTCGCGATTCTTGTCGATGACCGGAAAGCGGGAGTGCGCGGTGGCGATCACCAGGGGGATGAATTTGTCGGGGGTTTCCGCGATATCGATGACATCCATTTGAGCACGCGGCACCATGATGTCTCGCACACGCATCTCGGAGACCTGCATGACACCCTCGGTCATCGAGAGCGCGTCCGCGTCCAGAAGATTGCGGTCGTGCGCGGAGCGCAACAGATCCAATAGCTGTTTGCGATCCTGCGGCTCGCGCATCAGAAGGGCGGAGAGCCGCTCCAGCAGGGAAGGCTTTTCTATTTCGCTCACGAGTCGCGGCTCACGGGATGAAACTCAAGCATAGGGATCTGAAAAGCCAAGGCCGAGAAGAACACGCCGCTCCCGGTTTTCCATGATGCGGGCACCGGCATCCGTGTCATGGTCATACCCGCGCAAATGCAGGACGCCGTGAATCGTCAGATGGGCGTAGTGGGCGTCGACGGTCTTTTGCTGTTTGCGCGCCTCGCGGGCGACCACCGGAGCGCACAAAACGATGTCTCCCCGCGTTTCGCGTCCTGATTCATAGGGGAAGGAGAGCACGTTGGTGGCGTAGTCCTTGTGGCGGTAACGATGGTTGAGCGCGCGTCCCTCCCGGCCATCCACCACACGGACGGTGACCTCGGCGCGCGCACCGAGCGCGGCGCGCGCCCACCGCCGCAAACGTGCCGGCGGCGGGATTTCCGCGCTGCCGGAGGCGATCTGAATGTTGACGGTCGCTCCCGCCTTGGGGGCTTCTGAAACGGCCCTTCGGACCTTTTTCAAAGGCGGGGTTGCCGCACTGAGTGCGCGTGCTTTTTTCGTTTTTCCGCCACTGGCTTTCCCTTGTGTTGCCATTATTCCGACTCACTGTCATACGCATCGACGATGCGTTGCACCAGCGGGTGGCGCACCACGTCCTTGGACGTGAAGGTCGAGAATGCGATGCCGCGGACATTCGCGAGGACCTTCCGGGCATTGGCCAGTCCGCTCAGGTGGCCGCGTGGCAGGTCCACCTGTGTGACATCACCGTTGACCACGGCCTTGGACCCAAAGCCGATGCGCGTGAGGAACATCTTCATTTGTTCGGGCGTGGTGTTTTGCGCCTCGTCGAGAATGACGAAGGAATGGTTCAGCGTGCGACCTCGCATGTAGGCAAGCGGCGCCAGTTCAATGGCGGAGCGCTCGAACATCTTTCCGACTTTATCGAATCCCATCAGATCGTAAAGAGCGTCATAGAGGGGGCGCAGATAGGGATCGACTTTCTGCGCAAGGTCGCCCGGCAGGAATCCCAGGCGTTCCCCTGCTTCCACCGCAGGTCGTACCAGCACGATGCGCTTGACCACATCCCTCTCCAGTGCATCAACGGCGCATGCGACTGCGAGATAGGTCTTGCCCGTGCCCGCGGGGCCGATCGCGAAGGTTATGTCATTTGCCAGGATGTCCCTGAGATAGGCGCGCTGATTGGGCGTGCGTCCCTTGAGGTCCGGTTTTCCGGTGGCAAGCACCGGCTGATTGCGCTCGTCCTTGTCTTCCAATCCACTCTCGACTAAAGCGAGCTGGACCGCCTCGAGCGACAGGGCCTTGGAGGATTCGGCATAAAAATCCCTTAGCGCCTGTGCCGCCCGGGCCGTATTGCCGGCATCTCCCTCCAGGGAAAATCTCTCGCCGCGACGGGCAATGGTGACCTCCAGCGCTGCCTCGATCTGCCGGATATTTTCGTCCAGGACGCCGCATAAATTGGCGAGTCGCTGATTGTCGACCGGGGTGAATCGCAGTTCGACGGGCTTGTGCTTCAAGAATGGGGAGTCAGGCAATGTGAAGATCGTAGTGTCGCAGCTTTGGAGCAGCGCGTGCAAATCGGGGATGGATTTCCAGCGGGGAACGCTGCCTGGTTTCGCCTCACGCTGTCACGGCGGAGGCCACGGGCGTTAGTTCGCCCCGAAGAGAATGACGTCTTGCCTGCGTTATCCGTACATCCGTGAACCGGCCGATGATTGACGCGTCACCGGGAAAGTTGACTGTGCGGTTATGGCTCGATTTGCCGGCGAGCTCGCCGGGATCTTTTGCCGAGAGGCCTTCGACAAGCACCTGTTGCAAGGTGCCGACCATGCGTTCACCAATGCCCGATTCCAGCGCGTCCAGTTTTTCCTGAAGCCTGTAGAGTCGTTCAAGTTTTTGCGGATGCGGTGTTTCATCCTTCAGGCCGGCGGCAGGGGTGCCGGGCCTCGGGCTGTAGATGAAGGAATAGGACGTGTCGAAACCGACCTCATCGGCTATGTCCATGGTGGACTCGAAATCCGCATCGGTTTCACCGGGAAACCCGACGATGATGTCGGTGCCTATGGAGATATCCGGCCGCGCGGCGCGCAGACGGCGAATGATCGACTTGTATTCCAGGGCCGTATACCCGCGCTTCATGGCCGCGAGGATGCGATCGGAACCCGATTGCATGGGCAGGTGCACATGCGCCGCCAGCTTCTCGATGCGCGAGTGCGCTTCGAGCAGGCGATGCGTGAAATCGCGCGGGTGCGAGGTGGTGTAGCGGATTCTTTCAATGCCGGGAATGTCGGCGACGTGGTCCAGCAGATCCGTGAAGTCGCAATTTCCAGCCGAGGTGGAGTCCCGGTAGGCATTGACATTCTGTCCGAGCAGCGTCACCTCGCGCACACCGCCCAGAGCCAGTGCCGCAATTTCTCCGAGAACATCGGGAAGCGGACGGGATACTTCCTCTCCGCGCGTGTAAGGCACCACGCAGAAGCTGCAATATTTGCTGCAGCCTTCCATGATGGATACGAAAGCTGCAGGTCCTGCTGCCTTGGGCGTCGGCAAGTGGTCGAATTTTTCGATTTCCGGAAATGAAATATCCACCTGGGACTTTCCTGATAGACGCCTTGCCGAGAGCAGTTCCGGCAGTCGATGCAGGGTCTGGGGGCCGAATACCAAATCGACGTAGGGCGCCCTGCGCACAATCGCTTCACCCTCCTGGCTTGCCACACATCCGCCAACGCCTATCAGCAGATTGGGATTGGCCATTTTCAGGTGCCGCACGCGTCCCAGATCGTGAAAAACCTTTTCCTGCGCCTTCTCCCGCACCGAGCACGTATTGAACAGGATCAGGTCGGCATCTTCGGGCCGGTCGGTTGGTTCATAGCCCTCCGAGGCATTGAGCACGTCGGCCATCTTGTCCGAGTCGTACTCGTTCATTTGACAGCCGAAAGTCCGGACGAACACCTTCTTTGGCATGATCAACCGGTCCCGGTGGCCTGTTTGTTGCGGTTCGTGGTCAGCGTCGTGGCCACGGTCTTGCGGCTTCACCCGGAGTCAGGAGCCAGGCCCGCACGAGTTGTCCGGAGGCGTCAAGCTGGACTTCCGCCAGTGCACCTTCAACCGGCAATGAAGCGGGGACGACGATCAGATTCTGTTCGTTCCGGATGATTCCGCCGGGAGCCATTTGTACCCGAGTGTTGTCGACCGAGAGCAGGGTTTCCTGAATATGACGCAACCAGCCACGCTGAACGTCATCCGGTATGGGACGGGTTTGAGACAGAGCCCCGGTCGACACGCAGAAGAACAGGATGCCGGCGATGAGGTACCGAAACCTCGATATCATTGCGCAAGGACTCCGATAGGGTTGGTGCCTACTTACGCTTCCAACCCGATAAAATATGGTGGCGAATGTAGGATTCGAACCTACGACCTGCGGATTATGATTCCGTCGCTCTAACCGGCTGAGCTAATTCGCCATGCGAGGCGGCGAATTGTCGTTTTCACAGGGTGCAATGTCAAGGCGATAGCACGAGTGAACGCGTATTTCGGAGCGTTCAATTCAGCCTGGCCGCCTCTAATTCAGCGGACTGAGCGGGCAAATTTGGATATTTCGGATTCAGAAACGGTGACAATTGCCGTTTAGTGTGTGGCAGGGAGCAGATTTTGAGCGCGCGTTCGGGATTGAATTGCGACATCTTGATTGTCGGGGCCGGTCTGGCAGGCGCGAGCCTGGCATGTGCTTTGCGCGATTCGCGCATGAAGGTCGCCGTGATCGAATCCGAGGCGCCGCCCGCCGGGGGGGCTTCGTGGGATCAACGGATTTATGCATTGTCGCCGGCAAGTACGGAATTTCTCGATGAACTGGGCATCTGGAAGAGCATCGCCAGGAATCGCATTGAAGCGGTGCGGGCCATGCGAATTTTTGGCGACGACGGCGCATCGCGTCTGGAGTTTTCGGCCTACCAATGCGCGGTTGAACGTCTGGCCACGATTGCCGAGGAAGGCGAAGTGCGACGTTCCTTGTGGGCGGCATTGCAGGGTGCGCGCAATGTCACGCTGTTGTGCCCCGCCGCAGCAAGCGAGATTTCGTGGGGCGCAGATTCGTGCGAGGCGCGACTCTCGAATGGCGAGATCGTTACCGCCAGGCTTGTTGTGGCGGCAGATGGCATGCACTCCGCAGTCCGCCGCGCAGCCGGAATTGATGCCCGCATCGAGCCGGCGGGGCAACGGGGTGTGGTGGCCAACTTTGCGTGTTCGGTGCCTCACCGCGGTGTTGCGCACCAGTGGTTTCGGGACGATGGCGTCATGGCCTGGTTGCCATTGCCTGGGCAGGTGTTTTCGATGGTGTGGTCGACGGATGAAATCCATGCGGATGAACTGATGCAGTGCGAAGAATCGGGGTTATGCGAGCGTGTTTTTGCGGCAGGCGGCGGGGTGCTTGGAAACCTGTCGGTTCTCGGAGGCCCTGCGGCGTTTCCGTTGTCGTGGCTTTCAGTGCCGCGGCGAGTGGGCGAGCGTCTGGCATTGATCGGGGATGCGGCGCATGTGGTCCATCCGCTGGCCGGGCAGGGCGTCAATCTTGGACTGGGGGACGCGCGCGAACTGGCCTTGCAGCTGCGAACGGCCAATGACCGGGGGGCGGACGCCGGCGAGTTGCTTGCCTTGCGCAAATTTGAGCGCGCTCGCGCTGAGGCTATACTTGCGATGCGCATTGCAACGAAGGGATTGAAGGGTTTGTTCGAGGCACGCGGCGCGGCAATTTCAAGATTTCGCAATATCGGATTGAACCTGACGGACCGCGCAGCGGTCTTAAAGAACATGCTGGCTCGGCATGCCATGGGATGACAAGATGAAACGAACATTGATTGCCTTGATTGCCCTCTTCGGCGTCACACTGGCATTTGCCGATGAAACCACTGTCCGCCAGTTGGTTGAAGCCCGCTTCAGCGCGAAGGTCGATGGTGTACAGAAAGCCGGTCTTGGCGGCCTGTATGAAGTCCGGCTCGGTGAGACGCTGGTTTATACGGATGAAAAGGTCACCTATCTTCTGGTGGGCAACCTGATCGACGGGAAAACCCGCGAGAACCTCACCGAGGCGCGCAAGGAACAGCTCTCCCAGGTGAAGTTCGATGAATTGCCCCTGGATTCCGCCGTGAAGATCGTCCGGGGCAACGGCAAAAATGTGCTGGCGGTGTTCGCTGATCCCAACTGTGCATTTTGCAAGCGGTTTGAAAAGGATCTTGCAACGCTGCAGGACGTGACCATTTACACGTTTCTCTATCCCATACTCGACGCCGGCAATGGCGGTGATTCGATGCGCAAGTCCAAGGCCATCTGGTGTTCAAAGGACCGGGCCAAGGCATGGCTGGACCTGATGCTCAAGAACACGACGCCGATCATGGCTGGCAATTGCGATACGGCGGTCCTGCAGCGCAATCTTGACCTCGGACAAAAACTGGGAATCAGCGGTACGCCGACAAGCTTTGCGGTCAGTGGCCAGCGAATCGTCGGGGCGCGTTTCCCGGAATTGCGCAAGGCCATCGAAGTTGCAAAAAACTGATATAAATCAAATAGTTATAACTATTTCTGGCATCGTTTAACGGACGATCAAGGGCCGGGCGGTTTGAAACCTTTGGGCCAGAGAATCCATAGACGTCCCTGCTGCCGCATGCGACCTGCTTCCCTGCCGGCATCGGCACCAAATCCCCAGAAGTAGTCGGCACGGATGGCGCCGCGAATGGCGCCCCCGGTGTCCTGGGCAAAGACCAGACGATTCAGGGGTTCCTCTTTTGCCGGTCGGGTTGTGGCAAGAAACACCGGGGCGCCCAGCGGAATGAATCGCGTGTCCACCGCAATGGAGCGCTCCGGCGTAAGGGGAGCCCCCATTGCCCCCGGGGGGCCCAAGGACGGGTCACCGAACGGGCGGGGCAGTTCACGAAAAAAAACATAGCTCGGATTTTGCGCAAGCAACTCCGCGAGCCGGGACGGATTGGCGCGCGCCCAGGCCTGAATGCCCTGCATTGAGGCATCGCTTGCCTGTAGTTCGCCGCGGTCAATCAATGTGCGGCCAATCGAAACATAGGGATGGCCATTCTGGTCGGCGTAACCCAGTCGAAGCGTTTCTCCGTTTTCAAGCTGGATGCGCCCCGAACCCTGGATCTGCAGGAAAAATGCCTCGATCGGGTCGTCCACCCAGACCAGTTCCTTGCCGGCCAGCGGTGCCGCTCCCTTGTCGATTTCCGCGCGGGAGAAATACGGCACCACCCGCCTACCCTCGATGCGTCCGCGCAAGCGCATGTTGCGAAGGTCCGGGTTGATCGTGGACAGGTCGATCGTCAGCAAATCGTCCGGCGGGCTGTACAGGGGCACATCAAACCCGCGGCGGCGGCCACGGCTTCCCTGCAGGAGGGGTTCGTAGTAACCGGTAATCATTCCTTCGCGGCTGCCGTCGGGGGCATTGATCCGCCATGGCACAAACCTTGTTTCGAAAAACTCTCTCAGGCCGGCGACTCCGATTCCAGCGGCGGCGGCGCACGGTTCCTGCCAGCCGGGGGAGGACCGCAGTCTTCCACAGGAGGCCCTCAGGGCCCCAAGCACGTTGGCCAGATCGTCGTTGCGCCAGCCGGGAAGTTCGGAAAAATTGACGGAGACAAGCGGTTCCACTCGCAGGGGCGGCAGTTCGGGGACGGGTGGCGGGGCGCAGACCGGGCAGGCGGCGCAGACCGTCGGGGCAGGGCAGGCGACCTGCTCCCGCATCTGCTGCGAGGCGCACGCTGAAAGAGTGCCGGCCACAATCACCATGGCGAGCCGGCGATTGAGCCGTATCATTGCCGCACGCAGCGTTGCGCTCACGCGCAACCTGATTTGAAAATACGGCGGGAAGGCAGGAATCATGGGCTCCGGACTCTGGATATTCATACTTGAAGGTGCGCTAGCGCTGGGTCTTCTGGTGTTTATCGTATGGTGGACATTGCCGCGCCCGCCCAAGGACAAGTCCTGACCATCGATCGATGACGGGCGGCCGGATTGCCGGCCGGCGCGGATGCGCTCTCGCTTTCCTCGCGTGACCGGATGTGCAGGCCGATAACGTCTTCCGGCAAGGCGCTCAGACGAACCTCAATGAAGTACGCGCGGAACCGTCAACGTGAACTGGGGTATGGGTGCGTCGAATTCAAATCCGTCCTCGGTCGCCATCCGGTAACTGCCGCGCATCGTGCCCACCGGTGTGGCAATGACAGTACCGCTGGTGTACTGAAAGGACTCCCCGGGCAACAGTTTCGGCTGCTCCCCAACGACGCCCAGCCCACGCACTTCCTGCACGTTTTCCTGCGAGTCGGTGATGATCCAGTGGCGCATCAGCAAGGTTGCGGCAACGTTGCCGCTGTTGCGAATCGAGATGGTGTAGGTGAAGACGTAACGTCCGGCGGCCTCGTCGGACTGTTCAGGCACGTAATGCGCCTGGGGTGTAACCGTCACTTCCGGCTTCTTCTTATCGGTGGTGTTTTGTGTCATGGAATGCATTGCACACGAAATCTTCGCAACTGGCAAGCCGGATGGCGACGCTTGTATGCGCAATGTGCAATCCGCAGGCAGGCTGAATGGGCGCCTTAAGGGGTTAAAATCGGCGGCGTCATTCATGCGGCCTCAATGCCTGACCGTGGCCGGCGAAACCGATTCTTCAGGAAAAGCACAGCCATGCCGCAATATCGGATTGCTCCCAGCATTCTTTCGGCTGACTTCGCACGCTTGGGCGAGGAGGTTCGCGCCGTGATCGCCGCGGGCGCCGACATGATTCATTTTGATGTCATGGACAACCATTACGTCCCCAATCTCACCATTGGACCGCTGGTCTGCGAGGCGCTGCGCCCGGTCACCAGCGCGGTCATCGATGTGCACCTGATGGTCGATCCGGTGGATCGCATCATTCCCGATTTCGCCAAAGCAGGCGCCAACATCATCAGTTTCCATCCGGAAGCAAGCCGACATGTGGATCGCACCATAGGGCTGATACATGAGCACGGCTGCAAGGCCGGGTTGGTGCTCAATCCCGCGACCTCGCTGGATTGCCTGGAGCATGTCCTGTCGAAGCTGGATCTGGTCCTGATCATGTCGGTCAACCCGGGATTCGGCGGGCAGAGCTTCATCGAGCGCGCCTTGGTGAAACTCGCCCAGGCGCGCAAGCTCATTGATCGAGAATTTGCCGAGACCGGGCGCTCCATCCTGCTGGAGGTTGACGGCGGCGTGAAAGTCGACAACATTGCCGCGATCGCGAAGGCCGGCGCGGACACCTTTGTTGCCGGTTCGGCAATTTTCGGATCGTCCGATTACAAGGCGACCATCAACGCGATGCGGGCTTGCCTTGCGGGCGCTTTCCGGTGAGCTGCGAAGAGTGAGCCTGAACAATGCGCCGTTGCGCGCGGTGCTTTTTGATCTGGATGGCACGTTGCTCGATACCGTTGGAGAGCTTGCCCGAGCGGCAAATCGAATGCTCTCAAAGCTCGGTCTTGCAGAACGGAGCGAAAGCGAAATCCGCGATTTCATCGGCCAAGGCACCCCAAAGCTTGTCGAGCGGTGCCTTGGAGTTCACTCAGGTCGCCTGGATGAGGCCCTGACGATTTTCAATGCCGCCTATGTTCAGGAATCGGGTCGCGGCACGAGGATTTTCCGGGGTGTCATCGAAGGCATTGAAATGCTGAAGGCGGATGGCTTGCGGCTGGGCTGCGTCACCAACAAACCCGGTGCATTCACCATGCCATTGCTGCGGCAGATGGGGCTCGCGCGGCATTTCGATGTCGTTGTGTCAGGCGATACGGTGGCGCGGAAAAAACCCGACCCCATGCCGTTCGCCCATGCCTGCGCGCAGATCGGTGTTTCCTGTGCGCAAGCACTGGTGGTCGGCGATTCCGCCAACGATGCGATCGGCGCGCGCGCGGCGGGTTGCCGCGTGTTGTGCGTGCCCTATGGTTATCGGGAAGGGCAGCCGATCGAATCCATTGATTGCGATGCCGTCGTCGATGATGTGCGAGGAGCCGCGGAGTATGTGCGGCGTTTGAACAGAGCCTATTCGAAGGAGGCGGGATGAGCGTGTTGGTCGAGCAAATTGGCGCGGTGGTTGGCAAACAGGGCCTCCTGACAGGCGCGGATGCGAAGCCCTGGTCCACCGACTGGCGCAAACGCTATTTCGGAGAGGCGCTTGCCGTGGTGCGACCTTCGTCCACCGAAGAGGTCTCGAAGGTCGTGCGCTTGTGCGCGCAGTCGGGCACAGCCATCGTTCCACAGGGCGGCAACACCGGCCTGTGCGGCGGAGCGACCCCCGACGCCAGCGGGTCCCAGATTGTCCTCTCCCTGTCGCGCATGAACCGCGTGCGGGCCATTGATACCCTCAATAACACTCTCACGGTGGAGGCGGGCTGCGTGCTCACCTCGGTTCAGCAGGCGGCGGAGGCGGCCGGCCGCCTGTTTCCCCTGAGCCTCGCCGCGGAAGGCACCGCACAAATTGGCGGAAACCTCTCCACAAATGCCGGTGGCACGGCGGTGCTGCGTTATGGCAACACGCGCGAGCTGACACTGGGTCTGGAGGTGGTGCTGGCCAATGGCGATGTCTGGGACGGCCTGCGAGGCTTGCGCAAGGACAATACGGGTTATGACATGAAACATCTCTTCATCGGTGCCGAGGGGTCGCTTGGCATCATCACGGCGGCGGTGATGAAGCTGTTCCCGTGGCCGAAGGCAAGGGTCACGGCCATCGCCGCTCTGAACGACCCGCAAACGGCGCTCGAATTGCTCGGATACGCGCAGGAGCGCCTGGGAAGCCGCCTCACAGGCTTCGAACTTTTTTCCGACCTTTGTCTGGCGTTGGTGCTCAAACACTACCCAGCCAGTGTCCCACCGCTGCCATCGCGTTATCCGCAATATGTCCTGATCGAAATTTCGGATCTGGAATCTGAAGAAGGCGCGCGCGCCTCCCTTGAGGGCATGCTGGCAGGCGCCCTTGAGTCCGGCCTCATTCTTGACGCGGCGGTGTCGCAAAGCCTGGCGCAGTTCAAGGCCATGTGGGCCCTTCGCGACAATGTCTCGGAGGCGCAGGCCCACGAGGGACCGAACATCAAACACGATGTCACCGTGCCGATATCGCGCATGGCCGAATTCATCACGGTCACCGATGAGGCGCTGGCCAAAGCCTTCCCCGGCATGCGCAATGTCACCTTCGGCCATCTGGGCGACGGCAACCTGCACTACAACGTGTCCCCGCCGGAAGGCGTGCCGCACGCAGATTTCGTGCGGCGTACCGAAGAGGTCAACCGCGTGGTCCACGACAGCGTGGCACGCTTCAACGGGTCGATTTCCGCGGAACACGGGCTGGGGCAGTACAAGCGCGAGGAGATTACGCGCTACAAATCGCCGGTAGAAATGCAGATGATGCGCGCCGTGAAAAAGGCGCTGGACCCCCATGGCCTCATGAACCCGGGCAAGGTTCTATAGCACCTTCGCCCATGCTATATTCACAATCGAAATCACTGGTACCGTGGCCTACATGAACTGCACGCGTTTTGAAAATCGGGAAGACAACAGGGAAGGCTGGCGCAGCTGGCGTCCCTGAATGCATACGCCCGAGACCGGGCGTTTCCCCGATACGATTTTCAAGCAGCGTTGTAGAGGAGCAGTTCATGACAGAAGCAGAATTCAAGCGGCTCGCCGCCGAGGGCTATAACCGCGTACCCCTTGTTCTCGAGACCTTCGCCGATCTCGATACCCCGCTCTCGCTGTACCTCAAGCTCGCCAACGCCCCGAATACTTACCTGTTGGAGTCGGTGGTCGGAGGGGAGCGATTCGGCCGCTATTCATTTATTGGCCTGCCTGCGCGCACCCTGTTGCGGGCGTCCGGGCGCAGCGTTGAAGTCACCTGCGATGGCGTTGTCGTGGAAAGATTTGATGGAAACCCTCTTGATTTTATTGGGGAATATCAGAAGCGGATGCGCGTTGCCCCGCTTGCCGGCCTGCCTCGTTTTTCCGGGGGACTCAACGGCTACTTTGGCTACGACACGGTCCGCCATATCGAGCCCCGGCTCGCCGGTGTAAGCAAACCTGATCCATTGGGCACCCCCGACATACTCCTTCTCCAGACCGAGGAGCTTGCGGTTGTCGACAGCCTCAAGGGCAAATTGTCCCTGATCGTCCATGCCGACCCCTCGGAGGCAAACGCGTTTGAGAAGGCGCAGGCGAGACTGCGCGAGCTCCGTATGAAATTGCGCGCGCCGATTGCGCCGCCGGTGCAGCGACCGAGCGCGCCGAGCACCACCAGCACCAATTTCCCCAAGCCCGATTACCTTGCGGCGGTTGCCCGGGCCAAGCAATACATTTTCGATGGCGACATGATGCAGGTGCAGATCGGGCAGCGCATCGCCAAGCCCTTTACCGATTCGCCCCTGGCCTTGTACAGGGCGCTGCGTTCGCTCAACCCCTCGCCGTACATGTACTACTACGACTTCGGCGCCTTCCACATCGTCGGGGCTTCGCCTGAAATTCTGGTGCGCCAGGAACGCGGCGAAAAGGGCACGACGGTGACGATCAGGCCGCTCGCCGGAACCCGCCCGCGCGGCGCAACGCCGGAGGCCGACAAGGCTCTCGCCGAGGAACTGCTGGGCGACCCCAAGGAGATCGCCGAGCACGTGATGTTGATCGACCTCGCGCGCAACGACATCGGCCGCATTGCGCAGATCGGATCTGTGAAGGTGCCGGACCAGTTGGTGATAGAGCGTTATTCGCACGTGATGCACATTGTTTCCAATGTAGAGGGCCGGCTCAAACCGGGGATGAGTTCCCTGGACGTGCTCCGGGCCACCTTCCCCGCCGGCACGCTGAGCGGCGCGCCCAAGGTCAGGGCCATGGAGATCATTGATGAACTGGAGCCCGAGAAGCGCGGCATTTATGGCGGGGCGGTCGGTTACCTGAGCTATCAGGGCGACATGGACCTGGCGATTGCCATCCGCACCGGCGTGGTCAAGGACGGTGTGCTGTATGCGCAGGCGGCCGCGGGCATCGTTGCCGATTCAGTGCCGGAGAGCGAATGGCTCGAAACGCAGAACAAGGCCCGGGCCCTTTTGCAGGCGGCTGAGCAGGTGCAGGCCGGCCTGGATGAGCCGGAATAGAAGCGGATCGGGCAAATCATGTTACTGATGATCGATAACTACGACAGCTTCACCTACAACATCGTGCAATACCTCGGTGAACTGGGAGCCGATGTGCGTGTCGTGCGAAACGACGAGGCCACGGTGTCGGAATTAAACGCGATGAACCCTGAAAAGATCGTCGTATCCCCGGGCCCGTGTTCGCCGAGCGAGGCGGGAGTTTCACTGGCGGCCATACAGTTTTTTGCCGGCAGGATTCCCCTGCTCGGCGTCTGCTTGGGTCATCAGGCCATCGGTGCTGCATTTGGCGGCAAGGTGGTGCATGCCCGGGCGCTGATGCACGGCAAGACCTCGCCCATTGAGCACGCGGGAAAAGGCATTTTCGCGGGGCTTCCCAGTCCGTTTACCGGCACCCGCTATCATTCGCTGGCGGTCGAGCGCGCCAGCCTGCCAGATTGCCTCGAGGTGACAGCATGGACCGCGGACGGCGAGATCATGGGCTTGCGCCACCGGACGATGGCTGTCGAGGGCGTGCAGTTCCACCCCGAATCAATTCTGAGCGAGCATGGCCGGAAGCTGCTGCAAAATTTCTTGAATATCAAGGTGTGACATGTCCATCAGCCCGCAGGAGGCGCTAACGCGCATCATCGACCATCGAGAGATCTTTCACGACGAGATGCTCGATCTGATGCGAAAGATCATGGGCGGGGAAATGTCTCCGGTGCTGATCGCCGCATTCATAACCGGCCTGCGCGTGAAGAAGGAGACCATCGGCGAGATCACCGCCGCCGCCCAGGTCATGCGCGAACTGGCAACCCGGGTCAATGTGAGCGACACGACCCATCTTGTCGATGTGGTGGGCACCGGCGGGGATGGCTCGCATACGTTCAACATTTCGACTGCGGCCATCTTTGTTTGCGCGGCGGCAGGAGCGCGAGTGGCCAAGCACGGGAATCGCGCCGTGTCGTCCAAATCGGGCAGCGCGGATGTGCTCGAGGCCCTGGGAGCCAATATCAACCTGACGCCGGAGCAGGTGGGTCGATGCATTGACACCGTTGGTGTGGGCTTCATGTTCGCCCCGGCCCACCATGCGGCGATGAAGCATGCAGCACCGGTACGCAAGGAGCTGGGTGTGCGCACCATTTTCAACATACTCGGGCCTTTGACCAACCCGGCCAACGCGCCGACGCAGGTGATGGGAGTGTTCCATCTGGATCTGGTCGGCATTCAGATTCGCGCGTTGCAGCGTCTGGGTTCGCGTCATGCGCTGACCGTCTACGGGATGGAGGGCCTGGACGAAATTTCCATCAGCGGCCCCACGATGGTCGGGGAACTGAAAGACGGGCAGGTCACCGAATACATGCTTGAACCATCCCGTTTTGGATTGCCATTGCACGACGCCAGCGCAATTCGCGTGGGGACGGTTGAAGAATCACGAGCCATGTTGCTGGGTGCGTTGGAGAACAAGTTGGGCGCACCGCGGGATATCGTTGCGTTGAACGCCGGCGCGGCAATCTATGTTTCAGGCCGCGCGGGTACCCTGGAGGCCGGCGTCGAACAGGCATTTGCGGCGATCGAAAGCGGCAAGGCGCGCGCCAAACTCGAAGAGTTCGTCAAGGCGACCCAGGCGTACAAGTAACTTCGGAAGGCATGCGATGGTATGAGCGACATTCTTGAAAAAATAGTCAGTGTAAAACGCGCTGAAGTGGCGGCGGCACGTGCCGCCATACCCTTTGATCGCATGGGCGCGCTTGCAAAGGCGGCGGGCGAGCCCCGCAATTTCGCATTGGCCATGCGGACTGCAATTGCCGCGGGCAGGGCCGCGGTGATCGCCGAAATCAAAAAGGCAAGCCCCAGCAAAGGCGTGATACGCGAGAATTTCGACCCTGCGGCCATTGCGCGTTCATATGAAACGCACGGCGCCACCTGCATGTCGGTGCTGACGGACAGGCAATTCTTCCAGGGCGAGCCGGAACACCTTTCGATCGCCCGCAATGCGGTGGCGATTCCGGCCCTGCGCAAGGATTTCATTGTTGATGAATACCAGATTCATGAGGCGCGCTGGTTGGGCGCAGATTGCATCCTGTTGATCGTGGCCGCGCTGCAACCCGCGGAGCTGCTGGCCTTCGAAGGCATTGCGCAATCACTGGGAATGTCCGTGCTGGTGGAGGTCCATGACGAAATGGAGCTGGACCTTGCATTGAAACTATCAACGCCGCTGATCGGCATCAACAATCGCGACCTGCGCACTTTTGAAACCACGCTGGAGACGACGCTGCGACTTCAGAAGCTGGTGCCGGCGGACCGGGTCGTTGTCACGGAGAGCGGCATCCGCTCTGCAGAAGACGTAACCATGATGCGTGGCCGCGGTGTCAACGCGTTTCTGGTGGGGGAGGCGTTCATGCGCGCCGCGGATCCCGGCACGGCGTTGGAAAGCCTGTTCTTGCGCTAGTCAACGTACCTGAACGCCCGTCCGGCGGGCTCAGTGATCAATCTGGAACCAGGTGGCCTTCAAAAGGCGCCTTCGGCTGCCTTTCCCTGACCGGATTCCTATTGATGGGCGCGCCTTCACCGCTCAATCCCTTGAAAAGATGGAAATAATTAGCCTCCCACGGGGATTCTGTTGTGTTTTTGCAACGAATCGCGTCTGGTTTGTGTGTTTATTCACAGATGCATAGGGTTGTTGCGTAAGTAATCTTACAATCACGCCAATCCTGCAGTCGGGGATGG
Source organism: uncultured beta proteobacterium (assembly GCA_903899705.1). Classification (GTDB taxonomy): domain Bacteria; phylum Pseudomonadota; class Gammaproteobacteria; order Burkholderiales; family SG8-39; genus 2-02-FULL-62-17. The sequence continues at coordinate 421 of CAIUKQ010000022.1, read as the reverse complement.
GGTCGACCAAGCAACCTGACCCGTGGTGTTGCAAATAAATCAAATTCAACAAGGAGATGGAACTTGAATAAGCAAAAAATCATGGTATTGGCGATCGCTGGTGCGCTGACCGCGCCTGGCCTCGCAATGGCGCAATCGGCCAACGTCAGCCTCTACGGCTTGCTGGACGTGCGCGTGGACCAGAGCAAGTACTCAAGCAATACCGCCAGTACGGTGGGTAGTCTGTCCAAGTGGCACATGTCCGGTGGCCAGCCCAACTACATCGTCTTCCGCGGTTCGGAAGATCTCGGTGGCGGCCTGTCGGCTTTCTTCCAGATTGAAAGCCAGATTTTCACGGATGCGCGTCCCGACGTCTCCAGCCAGGCGCACACCAACGCCCTGTTCGGCGGCCGTCCGACGTACCTCGGTCTGCGCAGCACCA
>CAIUKQ010000021.1 GCA_903899705.1 uncultured beta proteobacterium | reverse complement strand
GGTGGGCCGACGGAGTTTCTCGCGCGGGCGGTGGGTGAAAAGGCCTCGCAGCGTCTGGGGCAACCCGTTCTCGTGGAGCCCCGTCCCGGCGCCAACGAACGCGTGGCCACGGAGTATGTGTCAAAGCTGCCACCCGACGGCTACACGTTGCTCCTGATCGCAACGCCGCATTCCACCAACCCGTCGCTGTTCGAGCTTCCCTATGACACGCCCAAAACCTTCACGGGCGTGATCCATCTGTCGGACATTTATCCCCTGATCACGGTTCATCCCGACTCGCCGCTGCGCGACGTGCGTGACATGGTGAGCGCGGCGAAGCTGAAGCCGGATGACCTCACCTATGGGTCACCCGGCACCGCCACGGGAAACCACCTGATGATGGAACTCCTCGGTCTGGTAACGGGAACGAGCATGCGGCACATTCCCTTCAAGGGGGATGCGCCTGCGTTGACGGAACTGCTCGGCAACCGTCTCAGCGTCAGCACCAATGCGCTGAGTTCCGGTCTGCCTTACATCAAGGCGGGGCGCCTTCGCGCCCTTGGCACCAGCGGTGGCGAGCGCTCGCCCCAGATGCCGGATGTGCCGACGCTTCGCGAACAGGGATTTGTGGACTTTGTGGTGACCGGATGGTTTGGCATCGTTGCCCAAGCGCAGACACCGCGCCCGATCATCAACCGCCTGAACGCGGAACTGGACGCCGCGCTGGGAGCGCCTGAGGTCCGCGAAAAGATCGCAGCTGCCGGGATGATCCCCGCCGGTGGTTCGGCGGAGAAATTCACCGCTCACATCCGGTCAGAGAACGAGCGCTGGGCCAAGGTGATCAAGGCGCGGGGCATCAAGGTGGAGTGAGCGGCCCTGTCCGCGACACCGGCCTGAACATTTTTGCGATCGCACCCTCTAATCGGGTTCCGAATGTTGGGTGAAATCAAGTAGATATCCCAAAGTCGATTTGCCGTTAGTTTGGGCAAGAAAGAAGGGGGAACGATGCACCGGATTTCAGTATTTGGAATGGTGGGTTTGTTTTTCATTTTTCCGGCGCAGGCGCAGGACGAGGCGCCTAGGGCGCAGGTGCCTTTCAAACTGGCAGGCGCCTTCCCCAGCCTCCCTTGCGGCCTTTTTGCAGGTGCTTCTAAGGTGTCGCAAGCGGATAGGCCAAGAAGCCACCTTACTTCCATTTGCACGCCGTCCGTTTCATCGGCACGCATGCGCAATACGACGTCATTGACGCACAGACGATTTGAAGGAGACTGCCATGAATATAAAGCCGATCAAGACCAAAGCCGACTATCGGGCGACTCTTTCCGAAATTGAAACTTTGATGGGAGCGAAGGCCAATTCCGTCGATGGGGAGCGCCTTGACATCCTGGTGACGCTGGTTGAGGCGTATGAGCGAAAGCATTTTCCGCTTGAGCATCCCGATCCTGTCGAGGCCATCAAGTTTCAGATGGACCAAAAGGGGCTAACGCCCAAGGACCTTGAGCCGATGATAGGGCGACTGAACCGTGTCTACGAAATCCTCAATTACAAGCGCCCGTTGACACTGAAGATGATCTGGAACCTGCACCGGGGGCTGGGAATTCCGGCAGAAAGCCTGATACGTCCGCCGGAGGAGATTCGCGCGGCGTAGGGCAAATATAAATTTGAGGTGTGTTGCGGCGACTTTCAAGCTGAAAGGTGCTTCACGCCAGCCTTCTTTGCAGCCTTTTGCAGGTCTTCGTCGAGCGTCGCGAGCGGCAAGCCGAGGCGTAAGGCCAGTTCGAGATATGACGCATCGTAGGACGATAGTTTGAATCGGCGTGCAAGGTGCAGGGTGTCGGACAATGCCTGGGAAAAGGTGGCTGTATC
>CAIUKQ010000020.1 GCA_903899705.1 uncultured beta proteobacterium | reverse complement strand
GCATGACCCGCCAGACATTCTGGCATTTGCTGAAACGGCATGCTTCAAAAGCGGTGCCCGGCAAGTTGCTCTCGCCGCATACCCTCAGGCATGCATTTGCGACCCATCTGTTGAACCATGGGGCCGATCTTCGAGTGCTGCAATTGCTGTTGGGCCACTCTGACATATCAACAACACAGATTTATACGCATGTCGCAAACGAGCGCCTCAAGGACCTGCACTCGAAGCATCATCCGAGAGGGTGATGGGAATGGCGATGCGGAATCGTCAGGCGCTTACGGAAAATACGCTCAGGAAGTAAAAGTGTCGGCCACGAATGAACCGGCGGCACCTGTTATGTGGAGGTTATTCATTGGGCCGGACTCGTTCAATACGCACGCCAACCCGTTTGGCGTCCTTGAGTACGCCAAGCTTGGTGATGCTCACCACGACTTTGGGCGATTTGAATTCGTCAATGGCAATCTGCGCAATCCGCGCCGCAAGGGATTCGACGAGACCAAATCGCTCGTTGGTCAACATCTCCCGAATTTTTTCGCAGACTACGCCATAATCGATGGTGTCCCGCACTTTGTGCGTCTGAAAAACCGCATCGGTGGGCAGGGCCATTTCAATGTCGACCTCCACCAGTTGCGGGGCGATCTTTTCATGCTTGTAGAGTCCAATCCACGCCGGCAGGCGCAATTCTCGAATAAAGATGGTGTCCATTTGGGCCTAAATCGTGAATGGCTTAATCATTGCGGTTCGTTCCGCATTGTATTCGTTCAAACCCGGTGGCATCCCGGGCGCCGGGCGCCACGATGTGCAAGAGCATTGCATGCTGCGCAGAGCAGTTCCGCCAACCCTGCTTTCAGGTCTTCAAATCATGATTGAAATCGTCGTGGTGATGGGGGGCTATTTGATCGGCTCGTTGTCGTTTGCCGTGATTGTCAGCAAATTGTTCGGATTGCCCGATCCTCGCAAATATGGATCCGGCAATCCGGGAGCAACCAATGTGTTGCGGACCGGAAGATACGCGGCTGCAGCCCTGACCCTGGCCGGCGATGCGGGTAAGGGATGGCTGGCATTGACTCTGGCACAGGTGCTGCAAAGGCGATACGACCTGCAGCCCGAGATGCTCAGTGCGGTTGCGCTGGCCGCTTTTCTGGGACATTTGTGGCCGGTGTTCTTTGGATTCAAGGGCGGCAAAGGTGTTGCGACGGTCGGGGGCATACTGATGGCGGTCCATCCATGGTTGGGCCTGGGCACCATTGGAACCTGGGCCGTGATTTTCGCGTTTTTTCGCTACTCCTCACTGGCGGCTCTGGTCGCCGCGGTTTTCGCCCCCTTTGCGTACTTGTTGCTTTTTGGCGCGGACGCGATGGCAGCGGCGGTTGGGGCCGTGTCAGCTCTTCTGATGTGGCGGCATCGTGCGAATATTGAAAGACTATTGGCGGGCGCCGAAGGCAGGTTTGGATCCGGGTCGGATCGTCCTGCCGGGGGCTAGGCCGGGCCGACAAGGTTAAAACCGGAAAATCCTGACGGCGTCATGCCAATGACTGTGTCGCCAGATCCCAGCGCGGCCGGATGTCGAATCCGCGGCCACCATTTTCCGAGCAGACACTTCCCAATCTCAGGGCGCCCGCCAGCGCGATCATCGCGCCGTTGTCAGTGCAGAATTCGAATGCCGGGTAATGGACGCGGAACCCGTCGCAGATTCCCGCGTTGTTCAAAGCCGCCCTCAACGCCGTGTTTGCGCCCACGCCTCCAGCGACGACGAGCGTTTTCATGCCGGTTCCGGCCATGGCCTGTCTGCATTTTGAAACCAGAACATCAACAACCGCTTCCTGGAAGGCCGCCGCAATATCAGCCCTTGCACGCTCATCCAAAAGCGTTCTCCTGCAAGCCAGCGCGACCGCGGTTTTCAGGCCGCTGAAGCTGAAGTCCAGATTGTTTGAATCAATCATGGGCCGCGGAAGGTGAAATCGGCTTGCGGTTCCGGCTTGCGCGAGTTGTGCCAAAGCGGGACCGCCCGGATAAGGCAGGCCCAATAATTTGGCCGTTTTGTCGAAGGCTTCTCCTGCGGCGTCATCAAGTGTGTCGCCAAGTAGTTCGTAGCTTCCGACGCCCGCGACCTGCATGATCTGGGTATGTCCGCCGGATACCAGCAATGCAATAAACGGAAACGTGGGTGGCGCGCGGTCGAGCAACGGCGAAAGCAGATGACCTTCCAGATGATGCACGCCGATAGCCTGGATTCCCAAACCCAATGCGAGAGACCTGGCAACGCTGGCGCCTACAAGCAGCGCTCCGGCAAGGCCCGGGCCGCGCGTGTAGGCAATGGCGTCAAGGTCCGCCAATAGCCGGTTTGCCCGCCCCAATACATCATCGACAAGGGGCAAAAGGCGCCGAATGTGATCCCGCGACGCCAACTCCGGAACCACGCCGCCGTATTCGTCGTGTAGTACCGTTTGCGAGTGAAGCGCATGGCCTAGAAGTCCGGCATCGCTGTCGTACAAAGCAACGCCCGACTCATCACAGGAGCTTTCAATTCCCAGCACAAGCACAAATTATCCTTAATGATCAATTGGTTAAACTAGTACATCATTATGAACCCGCCGAGCGTCAACGGGCCCACTGGATTATCGACGTATATCGGATCGGGCGGATTTCTTTGTCCGGCTGGCACCAAACCTATGCTAGAATCCGCGCCTTTTCCGCATCTGGTTCTGGAGATAACAAGGCATGACGACTGTTCGCGTCAAGGAAAACGAGCCTTTTGAGGTGGCGCTTCGCCGCTTCAAGCGCACCGTTGAGAAGACTGGGCTGCTTACCGAGCTTCGTGCTCGGGAGTTTTACGAAAAGCCAACGGCGGAGCGCAAGCGCAAACTTGCCGCCGCAATCAAGCGGCGCTACAAGCGTCTGCGTAGCCAGACCCTTCCACCCAAGTTGTACTAGTTCCCCGGCCCTGTGGCCGGTCAAACTGTCGGCGCGACGGAGAGAGTGGATCGAATCGCTCCTCCCCGCGCCGCTGTTGTTTCCGAAAATGGTTCGCACCGGACTAAGCGAAGTGTCTCGATGCTCCGCGGTCCATCGGCCGGGTTGGACAATTTGCTTTTGTGGATGGAGGCGTGAATGTCGCTGAAAGATCGAATCACCGAGGATATGAAGGCGGCCATGCGGGCAAAGGATGCGCCCCGCCTTTCAACCATTCGTCTGCTGCTGGCGGCGATGAAGCAAAAGGAGGTCGACGAGCGCGTGGTGCTGACCGATGCCGACACACTTTCGATCATCGAGAAGTTGGTCAAGCAACGACGGGACTCCATCGCGCAATATCTGGCGGCCAAGCGGCAGGATCTCGCGGACGTCGAAACCTTTGAACTGGGTCTGCTCCAGGCCTACCTGCCAGCACAGCTTACGGCCGATGAATTGTCGGCCGAAGTGAGCGTTGCGATCGCCGAGTCCGGGGCGGCGACGACCAAGGATATGGGCAAGGTCATGGCCATTCTCCGGAGTCGCCTGGCAGGACGCGCGGACATGAGCAAGGTGTCCGCTCTGATCAAGGAAAAGCTGTCCGCCTAGTCACGCCGGCAGATTTTGCCGCTGGTGAAAATTTGCCTGTAAAGTAGGCATCGTCGCAATAATTTGGGTTAGTCCTGCCCCAGACCGGCATCCGCGTGATATCTGATTCCTTCAAGCAGGATTTGCTCAATCGCATCGACATCGTCGATCTTATTGAGCGGCATGTTCCACTCAAGAAGGGTGGGGCGAATTACTCCGCATGCTGTCCGTTTCACAGTGAAAAATCGCCTTCTTTTACGGTGAGTCCGACGAAGCAGTTCTACCACTGCTTTGGCTGCGGTGCCCATGGCAACGCGATCTCATTCGTGATGGAGTACCAGGGGATGGGGTACATCGAGGCGATCAAGGAGCTTGCCGAGGCGGCTGGCATGAAAATGCCTGACTACGAGCCGCAGGGTGCCACGAAGGAGGCTGGCGGACCGGATCTCTATGACATCCTAGAGCGAGCGACCCGTTACTACCGCGAGCAGCTCAAAGTATCTCCGCAAGCAATCGAATACCTCAAAGGCCGCGGCCTGACAGGGAAGATCGCTGCGCGATTTGGTATCGGTTATGCGCCTGCCGGGTGGCAGAATTTGAAAGATGTGTTCAGCGACTACAGTGCGGAAGCATTGAAAGCTGCCGGGCTGGTGATCGACGCGGAAGGCGGTCGGCGTTATGACCGATTCCGCGACCGGATCATGTTTCCGATCATGAATCAGCGTGGTTCGGTGATTGGATTCGGGGGGCGCGTACTGGGGGCCGGCGAGCCCAAGTACCTCAATTCCCCGGAAACATCGTTATTCGAAAAAGGCCGGGAGCTTTACGGCCTTTCGCAGGCGCGAAGCGCAATCCGGACCCAGGGGCACGCAGTGGTTGTCGAGGGGTATATGGATGTCGTAGCCCTGGCCCAGCACGAAATAGAGTTTGCCGTGGCCACGCTCGGTACGGCGACCTCTGCCATCCATGTGCAGAAGCTTTTCCGCCAGACGGACGAAATTGTCTTCTGCTTTGATGGCGATGCGGCCGGCCGGCGCGCCGCCTGGCACGCGCTGGAGGTTTCCCTGCCGGTGCTCGCGGACAACAAGACCGTCCGCTTTCTGTTTCTGCCCAAGGAGGATGATCCCGACAGCTACGTGCGCGCCAATGGCCCGGCTGCGTTCGAGACCATGCTGCGCGAGGCGCGACCCTTGTCGGAGTTCCTGCTTTCGGAACTGGGCAGCCATGTGGATATGGGGACGGCAGAAGGGCGGGCAAGGTTGGTTGCGGAGGCGAAACCACTGTTGAAACGCGTGGCTGCGCCCGCGTTGCAAATGCAATTGCTCAAGCAGGTCGGCGCGGCGGTGGGGATGACGCAGGTGGAGGTTGGGCAGTTGACGGAAATTCGCTCGAGTGTAACGAGGGAGCCGCGGCGCCCCGCGCCCGTCAGGGCGGTTTCCCGGGCGCCGGTTGATGGAAAGCTCGAACAGAGATTGTTGCGATGCCTTCTGGCCAGTCCGCGCCTGGCCCAGGAATTGCCGGTTGATTTGCTGGAAACCCGCCACGCGTCCAGCGAAGCGCTGCAAGCCCTTGCCCGATATGCGCGAACTTCGCCGGGGGCCTCTGTGGGCGCGATCATCGACCAATTCCGCGATACGCCTTACGGCCAAGCCCTGATGGAGGCGCAGATAGACCTGCTTGAGATTCAAATCGATCCGGAAAACCTTGAGGTTGAATTCCGGGATGGCCTGCAACAGCTCAAATCGGATCTCGTTCGCGGCCAGATCAAGACCCTGGAACAAAAAGAGCGGACAGGGGGATTGTCGGGGGAAGAGGTTGCGGAATACTCCCGCCTAATCAAGGAGTTCGCCAAGTTGAAACAGGCGCCGGAGGCCAGGGCCAACATGGTATAATTTTCGGCTTTTCCGCAAGCTTTCTATCCTTCCTCTCCTCTCTAATTTTCACTCGGGGCGAATTATGGCGAAAGGCAAATCCAGGTCCAAGACGAGCGTGAGTCGACGCCCTAGTAGCAACAGCGGTAAAAAGAGCGGTGCCGCTCGACCTGTCTCGGTCCGGGCGTCCAAACCGGTGTCAAAGAAGGTCGGCAACGACGCTGCCGTTGCCCGAGCCAAGGCGGAGCGCCAGAAAGCGGACCGTGCGAGGGCCGATCGGGCGAAGGAAATGATTCGGCAGCGCGCGGAAAAGAAGAAGGCAAAGATGGAGAAGGACCGCGAGAAATCCGTGTCGAAACGCGAAAAGGAAAAGATGAAAATCGCCTTGGCGCGGGAAAAGGCACGGCTTAAAGCGGAAAAACTGCGTGACAAGGCGAAGTCCGCCAAAGAATTCGAACGACAGCGCGCCGCTCGCGACAAGGAGCGCGCGCGAATCAGGCTAGAACGCGAGAAAGAGAAGGAACGTATTCGCAACGAAAAACTGATGGCCAAGGAATTGGTCAAAAAAGCGAAAGAGGAAGCCAAGCTTCAGGCGCTCAAGGAAAAGGAAGAGACAAAGGCGGTCGAGGCTCGCGCCAAGGCTGCGCAGGAGATTGCAAAACTCCGCTCCGGCAGAGGGCGGCCGTCAAAACGCAACAGCGAGGCCGAGAGGGCCCTGCTCCTGCGCGCCGACATGAAGCCTGAAGATGCAGAGGCGCGGAGACTGCGTCTCAAGAGCCTGATCAAGATGGGTAAGGAGCGAAGCTACCTTACCTATGCTGAAATCAACGACCACCTGCCTGATGACATGGTCGACGCCGAGCAGATCGAAGCGATCATCACCACGTTCAACGACATGGGCATCCAGGTCTACGACGAGGCGCCCGATGCCGAAACCCTGCTGATCGCGGGAAATGCCCCGGCCGCCGTTGCCGACGAAGACGTCGAGGAGGAGGCCGAAGCGGCGCTGACCAACGTCGACGCCGAGTTCGGGCGCACAACCGATCCTGTGCGCATGTACATGCGTGAGATGGGTTCGGTCGAGTTGCTGACTCGCGAAGGCGAAATCGAAATCGCCAAGCGGATCGAAGATGGCCTGAAGCATATGATTCAGGCGATTTCAGCCTGTCCCACCACAATCCACGAAATTCTTGCCCTGGCATCCAAGGTCGAGCGCGAAGAGATGCGCATCGACGAACTGGTCGACGGCCTGATCGATCCCAACGCCAAGGAAGACCCGATCAAGGAACCCGTCGAGGAAGAGGAAATCGACGAGGAACTCGAGGAGGAAGAGGACGATGGCGGGGCAGCGCTTGCCGCAAGCCTGCTGCAACTCAAAGTAGACTCCCTCGTCCGGTTCGCAAAGATTCGCCGCCTGCACGAAAAGATGAAAAAGGCGCTGACTGACCACGGGCATCGAAGCCAGGAATACGTCAAGGTTAGGGATCAGATATCGGCCGAACTTCTCAACATTCGCTTTACCGCGAGGATCATCGAGCGCCTGTGCGACACGGTGCGCGGGATGGTCGACGAAGTGCGGCGCCATGAACGCAGCATCCTCGACATGTGCGTCAACAAGGGCCAGATGCCCCGCGCGCATTTCATCAAGGTATTCCCGGGAAATGAGACGTCTTCGCGCTGGATCAAGAATGAAGTGCTGACCGGGCGCCCTTACGGCCCGACGCTGGCCCGCTTCGAGCCGAATATTCTCGAGCAACAGCACAAGCTGGTGGAGATTCAGAAGCGCATCGGAATCCCCTTGAAAGACCTCAAGGACATCAACAAGCAGATGTCCACGGGCGAAGCCAAGGCCAGGCGGGCAAAGCGCGAGATGACGGAGGCCAATCTGCGGCTCGTCATTTCAATTGCAAAAAAATACACCAATCGTGGCCTGCAATTCCTGGACCTGATACAGGAGGGCAACATCGGTCTGATGAAGGCGGTCGAAAAGTTCGAGTACCGCCGCGGATACAAGTTTTCAACCTATGCCACGTGGTGGATCCGGCAGGCCATCACGCGGTCGATCGCAGACCAGGCGCGCACGATCCGCATTCCGGTCCACATGATCGAAACGATCAACAAGATGAACCGCATTTCGCGGCAGATACTGCAGGAAACCGGCTTGGAGCCCGACCCGCAGACCCTTGCCGAGAAAATGGAGATGCCTGAAGACAAGATCAGGAAAATCCTCAAGATCTCCAAGGAACCGATCTCCATGGAGACGCCGATCGGCGACGATGACGACTCCCATCTGGGCGACTTCATCGAGGACAATGCGACTCTGGCTCCCAATGACGCGGCAATGTTCGCGAGTCTGCGGGAAGTCACGAAGGACATCCTGGATTCTCTGACGCCACGTGAAGCGAAGGTGCTTCGCATGCGGTTCGGCATCGAAATGAACACCGACCACACGCTGGAAGAAGTCGGCAAGCAGTTCGATGTGACGCGCGAACGAATCCGCCAGATAGAGGCGAAAGCATTGAGAAAGCTGCGGCATCCGTCACGTTCGGAGCGCCTGAAGAGCTTTCTGGACAACACCTGATAGTGCCGCCGCGCAGCGGTCGGCAAAATCCGGATTCCCATGCCCCAGTTTGATTACGACCTGTTTGTCATTGGGGCAGGTTCGGGTGGCGTTCGCGCCAGCCGGATTGCTGCCGGGTTCGGCGCCCGGGTTGCTGTCGCAGAACATCATCGGGTTGGAGGCACCTGCGTCATTCGTGGCTGTGTGCCAAAGAAACTGCTCGTGTATGCATCCCATTTTCACGACGACTTCCAGGACGCGGCTGGCTACGGGTGGACGGTAGGCCCGAGCCACTTTTCGTGGCCGACACTGATCGCAAACAAGAATCGTGAAATCGTCCGCCTCGAGGGGATTTACGCGAAACTGCTCGAAGGTTCAAAAGTCACGGTGCTGCGCGGGCGCGCCACCGTGATGGACGGGAACACCGTCGAGTTCGATGGCCGCAGGATTACCGCCGCCAATATTCTGGTGGCAACCGGCGGCTGGCCGAACATGCCGAAAATTCCGGGCATCGAATATTGCATCACCTCCAACGAGGCGTTTGAACTGGCGGTTCAGCCCCGGCGCGTGCTGATGGTGGGCGGTGGCTATATTGCGGTGGAATTCGCCGGAATTTTTCGTGGGCTGGGCTCCGAGGTGACCTTGAGCTACCGGGGCGAACAGATCCTCAGGGGGTTCGATGACGATGTCAGGCACCATCTCGCGCAGGAGATCGGTAAGAAGGGCATCCGGATCGAACTTCGAAGCACCATACAGTCGGTGGAAAAGCTCGAGGGTGGCAGCCTGCGAGTAACGCTGCTGACCGCAGACGGGATGCGCAGCGTTGAATGCGATGCGGTGATGTATGCGACCGGCCGGCTGCCCGCTACGCAGGGCCTCGGACTGGATGGCGCCGGCGTCAATCTGGACAAAGACGGTGGCGTCATCGTCGATGAGCATGGCCGCAGTTCGATCGCCAGCATTTTCGCCGTAGGTGATGTCACCAACCGGATCGCGCTGACACCGGTTGCGATCCGCGAGGGGCAGGCGGTGGCGACCACGCTCTTCGGTGGCGGTGCATCCGTTCGGGTCGACCACAGTGATGTTCCTTCCGCTGTTTTCAGCCAACCCCCGGTGGGCACGGTGGGTTTGTCCGAATCCCAGGCTCTTGAGCGGCATGAGGAAATCCATGTCTATAAGGCGGATTTCCGGCCGATGAAGGCCACGCTTTCGGGGCGCGACGAGCGCACCATGATGAAACTTGTCGTCGACGCGGCATCGCAGCGGGTTCTCGGTGCGCACATGGTCGGTGGAGACGCGCCCGAAATCATCCAGGGCATCGGGATCGCGGTGAAGGCCGGCCTGACCAAGCAGCAATTCGATGCAACAGTTGGCATCCATCCAACCGCCGCCGAGGAACTTGTCACAATGCGCGATAAGCGTGTAGTGAGCAAATCTGCTGTCTGAACACGTTGTTTGCATCGGGAAATTCAAATTGTTTCGGGTGTTTTTCCCGATTCGGCAGATATAATCCGCCGGTTAAAGTTTCGGGCCTATAGCTCAGTTGGTTAGAGCAGAGGACTCATAATCCTTTGGTCCCTGGTTCGAGTCCAGGTGGGCCCACCAATTCGAGATAGATGCAGGTTGAGTCGTAGGCAATAGCCGCGTGGTGCAGGTATCTGGATTCGCGGGCGACCGGGACAAACAGAGACCTCGGTTGGCTTATTTCCGGCAAACGGTGACGCTAAGTACAATAATTTCGCCATGGACGAGATTCTTCAAGGCAAGAATGTGCTGGTCGCCGATGATATGGGCGCGCTACGTGTCCTCATTTCCGGCCTGTTGCGAAGCGCCGGCGCCAAGGCCATAGAGGCGGCGGGAGGCGAGCAGGCCCTGGCCATCATCGAATCGCAGCAGGTTGATGCGTTCATTCTCGATATCCACATGCCCTCCATGGATGGTATCGAGCTTTGCAAGGTCATCCGTTCGATGGAGCGCCATCGCAACACGCCGGTCATGTTCATATCGTCGATGGATGAAACGCGCGCGCTGGAGGATGCGCTTGCGGCCGGAGGTGATGATTTCATCAGCAAGCCGATCCATTTCCTGGTGCTTCGCGCCCGACTGAGGAATCTCATACAAAGATCGGCGTTTCTCAATCAGGAACGGATGATGAGTCTTTCGTTGCAGCGGTATGTCTCGCCGCGGACGGAGGAAATCGCGCGCATGTATGCGCGGACTGGCGTGCTTCCAGCGCCCAAGCGGCAGGATGTTTGCATCCTGTTTTCGGATGTGCGAGGCTTTACCGAATTGAGCCAGGAAATGGAACCCGAAGTGCTGCTGAATGTGCTCAGCGGACACTTGGAAACCCTGGTCTCGCTGGTGTACCGGCATGGTGGGTATGTCGACAAGTTTTCCGGCGATGGCCTGATGGCGGTGTTCGACGGCGATGACATGGTCTTCAAGTGCTGTATGTGCGCGCTGGAAATGCTTGAAGCCTCCCGCGAGCGGCTTGCCAGTGAGGGCATACGAATTCACCAGATGGGTATCGGCATCAACAAGGGGGAGGCGGTTATCGGCAATCTCGGATCTACCGAGCACCTGGACTACACATTGATTGGCAAAACAGTCAACCTCGCGGCGCGACTATGCAGCATGGCTGAAAGCCTGTCGATTGTCGTTTCGCAATCGATTCACGATGAGCTTGCCGGCAGCGTGGGGGTTGGCTTTGTCAATGAGCGCCGCGCACCTGTGCGTGGATTCCGGGATCCCATAACCATCTTCGACCTGATCCGGGGCAAGGGCGTGGCATGAAGATCACGATAAATGGCGTTGATCTGAACGTGGAACTGGCCGGCCGCGAGGGGGCGCCCTGTGCAACCTTTGTGACGGGAATTACCAATGATCACACCCTTTGGCACGATCAGGTCGGACCGCTCGCGGAGAAGTACCGGGTGATACGGATCGACTCGCGCGGTCATGGATTTTCAAGGAGTTCACCCGCGCCGTATTCCCTTAAAACGATGGTGGCCGATGTACTCGGCATATGGGACGCGTTGCACATTGAGCGATCAGCCATCGTCGGTCTTGGACTGGGCGGGGTGATCGCGGCAGAAACCGCGCTCAATCATCCTGACCGCGTCTCAGGCGTGGTCCCGACCAGTTGCAGGGCGCGCATGACGCCCGAATACGGCGCCCTCTGGCCGCCACTTATCGAACTCGCGAAGGCGCAAGGCGTGGGCGCCATCGCCGACGCAACGCTGGCACGCTGGTTTTCCGAGGAATTTCGCGCTGCCAACCCTGCAGTGATCGAGCGCATGCGTGCGGCGATCCTCAGGACGACACTGGACGGTTACCTGGGGGCGATTGCCGCGCTGCTGGAACTGAACTGGTGGGATCGATTGCAGCAGTTCCGGATGCCCGTCCTGTACGTGAGCGGGGAGTTCGACCGGGTCGGCGCCCCGCCGCCGGTCATGCAGGCCATGTGCGATGCCACGCCAGGATCCCGCCACGCCGTTCTGTCAGGAGCGTCGCACATTTCGGTGGTGAGCAATCCCGCCGCCTTCAACGCGGCTCTGCTCGGGTTTATGGCGGGTTTGTAGGCATCAGGGCGGTTCGGTCGAGTTCCGACACGTGGTTGCGCCCCAGCAAGGCCATGGTCGCGCTCATCTCCGATTCAAGGATCTGGAGTGAACGCAGGACGCCGGCTTCTCCCGCCGCCGCCAGACCATAGGCGTAGGCGCGACCGACGAAGCAGGCGTCCGCTCCCAGCGAGATGGCTTTCAGAACATCCTGCCCCCGCCTGATGCCGCCATCCAGGAATATTTTTGTTTTCCCGCCGACCGCATCGGCTATGGCAGGCAGCACGGAAATGGTGGAAGGGTCACCATCCAGAATGACGCCGCCGTGGTTCGACACAACGATGCCATCCGCACCGTGCTCGAGGGCGCGCCTGGCTTCCTCGGGTGTCAGCAGTCCCTTGATCACCAGCGGCCCCTTCCAGATGGATCGTACCCAGTCGACTTCTTTCCACGTCTTGCTGGGGTCCTGGGTTTTGGCCGCGCGCTGAGGAAACGTCAAAACATTTCGGCTGCGTTCGCCAGGCTTCCGGTAGTTCCCCAGATCGAGGGGCGGTCCCAGTAAAACGTCCCACAGCCATCGAATATTTATCAACATATTCAATATGTTATATGGGGTAATGCGCATTGGAAAAGTGAGCCCGTTGCGGGCGTCACGCTCACGCCGCGAGGACACGGCTTGGTCAACGGTGAATACCAGAACGGGGCAGTTTGCTGAAGCCGCTCTTTCCATCAATTCCTGCGCAACCTCACGTTCCCGTCCCACGTACAGTTGAAACCAGAAGGGCCGGGTGGTCGCCCCCTTTACCTCCTCTATGGAGCACACCGAAGCGGTTGAGAGGCACATCGGCACGCCGAATTTCTCCGCCGCCTGGGCAACGAGCATCTCACCCCGTCGCGCCAGCAGGCCCAGCGAACCAATGGCTCCGAGCACGATGGGCAGCTTGTGTTCCACACCGAATATGCGCGTTGCCAGTGTTCGTTTGGAGACGTCCACAAGAACGCGGGGCCGGAAAAAGATGCGCTCAAAGTCGGCGCGGTTGGCATGCAGGGTCAGTTCATCCAGTGCCCCGCCATCGAGAAAATCAAATACCGCTCGGGGCAACCGGCGTCTGGCCAGGTCGCGCATGTCATCGATATTGACCGGATTCATATGATTCGCGACAGGCGATCGAGGTCAACGGCGCCGGCATCCAGTTCGGCAAGGCTGGCGCGTCCAAGCAACGCCAGCGAGGCGCTCATTTCCGACTCAAGTATGCGAATCGCCTTTTCCACGCCATCTTCCCCCATCGCGCCGAGTCCATAGGCCCACGCTCTTCCGATAAGGCAGGCGTCGGCGCCCAGAGCAATCGCTTTGAGGGCATCGTGGCCGCGGCGAATACCACCATCAAACAGGACGGCGCCTTTGCCGCCATGCCTTTTTCCGATGGCCGCCACGATGGAGGGCAGAACTGAAATGGTCGAGGGCGCGCTGTCGCACTGACGGCCTCCGTGGTTGGAAACCACCACGCCCTCGCAGCCATGCTCCATTGCAAGCTGCGCATCCTCGGGCGTGAGTACCCCCTTCAGAAGCAGCGGTCCCTTCCAGATGGAGCGCAGCCAGTCGACTTCCTTCCAGGAGATGCTGGTGTCCTGTGTGCGCAACATACGGCGCGCGACCGGCAGGAAGCTGCGCGAACCTCCGCCACCGGGAAAATTGCCGAAGCTGACCGGCGGGCCGAAGGGAACATCCAGCATCCAGCGCAGATGTAAAAGGGCGTCCAGCACGTTGCGCGCGACGAACCGCGGGGGCACGACATATCCGTTGCGGACATCCTTGTCCCGCTGACCGCCGACGGCGGTATCCACGGTAAACGCCAGGGCGAAACATCCCGCGTTCTGGGCGCGATTGACCAGACTGCGAGCGTGTTCACGATCCTGGCTCATGTAGAGCTGAAACATGAAGGGCGTTTTGCGCTGTGCCGCAACGTCTTCTATGGAGCATATGGAGGCCGTTGAAAGGCACATCGTGGTGCCGCAGCGTTCCGAGGCTCGGGCGGCTGCCTCCTCGCCGCGCCGGGCGAACACTCCCGCGCTGCCGATGGGCGCCAGGATGATGGGCAGTGCCAGTCGCTGACCGAACAGCGTGGTTGCAAGGCTGCGCTGTGACACGTCCACGAGCACCCGGGGACGAAACCGGATTCTGTTGAGGTCCGAGCGATTTGCGCGAAGGGTGATCTCGTCGTAGGAACCGCCATCGATGAAATCAAACAGGACCCGGGGCAGGCGTTTCCTGGCGAGTTGCCGAAGGTCCTCGATGTTCACCGGCGACATGAAAGGTTTGCCTCCGCTCAGCGCTTCTGTAAGGCCTCGGGATTGAGCACGCTGACGGGCGTCCCCGCCGCGAAGGCCAGCAATTGCTCGACGGCGCCTTCATAGAACCGCTCGAAGGCATCGAAATCGTTGTATCCGAGGTGCGGGGTGCACAGCGCATTCGGAAGCGCAAGCAGGGGGTCGGTCGCGCCGACCATGGGTTCTACGTCGAAGACGTCGACCGCGCCGTACCCGGG
>CAIUKQ010000019.1 GCA_903899705.1 uncultured beta proteobacterium | reverse complement strand
GGTCTGCTGATCGCACGAACAAAGCTGATAGCCGTCAGGCGCCGCCTTGGAGCAGGCCTCGGCCGATACGATGCCGCTCACGCTGACACGATTCTCGACAACAAAGGGCTGTCCAAGCGCATCCTGTATCGCCTGGCCGGCGCCCCTGAGCACCACGTCCCCAGGGCCTCCCGTGGGAGTGCCAATCGTGGCCCGAATCGGTTTGGCCGGATAGGTCTGCGCCATGCAAATTGCCGGCGTCGCAAACACCACGGCGGCCACAATGGATGAGGAGGACGGGGACATGAATTTCATCGGGAGCAACCTTCTGTCGGAAAGGATGGCGCGGATCATATCCCAGGCACCTGGAACCGACAGACATGTAACCAGCGTCGAAACTCCAAACGTTCAGGTTTGCATTTCATCCCGGGTTCGCTTTCTGCCGCGCATTTCCCACGGTGAATTCCAATACAATCAATCGACAAAACTGAAAGTGGGTAGCAATGAAAACCAAAGACGCATTTATCGCCTGCGCGGCATCACTGGCCGCGGCCGCCATGCCGAACCTTTCGTTCGCCCAGGTTTATCCCGCGAAGCCCATTCGCATCGTGAGCAATTCCGCCTCCGGCAGCCCCGGCGACATTGCGCTGCGCCTGGCGGCACCGCGAATCAGCGCCAGCATCGGCCAGCCGGTTGTCGTGGAAACCAAGGCCGGTGCCGGTGGCCAGATCGCCGCGCAGGACGTCTTGCGCGCGGGGCCCGACGGTTACACGTACATGTTCAGCACCAACATGATCATCACAAGCAAATACCTTCTGAAAAATGTCACCGTTGACGTGCTGCGCGATTTCGCGCCGGTGAGCATGGCCGCGCGCGTCACCAACCTGGTTGCCGTGCACAACTCGGTGCCGGCCAACTCGCTTCGCGAGTTCGTTGATTACGCGAAGAAAAACCCCGAAAAAGTGTCCGTCTCTAGCAATGGCATCGGCTCGTCGCTGCACCTGCAATGGATCGGATTCATGCAGTCCACCGGCGCCGAGTTCACGCACATTCCTTATGGCAGCGGCAATGAGGGCCTTCGCAACAACGACTTCCTGACCGGCCGGATCGGCGCCACGCTGATTCCATACAGCAGCGTTCGCCAGGCCGTTGAGGCAAAGCAGGTGAGAATTCTCGCGGTACTCGGGGAATCGCGATACAAACGCCTTCCGGACGTGCCGGCCGTCTCCGAGGTGATTCCCGATTACAAATTCACGCTCGGCTTCTGGGGATTCTTCGCGCCGGTTGCAACGCCGGCAACCATCGTGACGCGTTTTTCGGATGAAATTCAAAAGAGCTATCGCGATCCGGACATTGCGGCCAAGCTTGAGGCACTGGACACCGAACCCAGCACCAATACTCCCAGAGAGTTCGCCGCGATGATCAAGACCTTTGAATCCAACGTAGCGGCCCTGGTCAAGGCTGCCGGACTGACCCCACAGTAACCAGCAGGCTCGCAGCCTTGACAAACCCGACGCATCCCGAAGTTCCCGCAGACCTTGCCGAGGAAGTCGCCGGCGCCCAGGTCAGACTGCTTTACCGCAACGCTTTCACCGGTGCCGTGGTCAATGCATGCACTTCAAGCCTGTTGGTGTGGCTGCAGGCCCAGGGCTCATTATCGGAAGCGGCCCTGCCCTGGCTGATTGCCATGTTGCTGATCAGCACCGCCCGGGTGTTACTCGCCGCGCTTTACACCAGGAGCACCCGTGCCGGTGACGGCTCCACACTGTGGCGCAATGCGTTCGTGGTGGGCGTCGGTCTTTCGGGCGCGGGATGGATGGCGACCATTTTCATCTTCATGCCCGACGGTGACCCGGTCCATCAGTTTGCGACGGCCCTGGTGCTGGCCGGTCTGGCGGCCGGCGCGGTACCCATCCTCTCGGCGGTTCTGAATGCGTACTACCTGTTCATATC
>CAIUKQ010000018.1 GCA_903899705.1 uncultured beta proteobacterium | reverse complement strand
TCGGATTCGGCACCGGGGAAGCTGGCCTTGATGCGCGGGTGGGCGAGGGGATCGGGGGAGGCCAGGGTCAGCTGGCCGCGGGACTCGGGGGGAAATAGCGTCGGACGCTGACCTGTCCAGGATTGATTTGATTGTCCGTTTGGCCACGGATGAAAGGAGTGCTATCGCACTCGTTTCGTGCCGCTCTCCGGTTTCAACCTCAAAGTCTTTTTAAATGCCCGCAACGCAGTTAGTTCGAACATCTGGTTCTTGCCAATCGATTTGGATGGCACGATGGCCTGATCGGCCACATAACGCCGCACTTGGGGCTCTGATCGCTCCAAATACTCGCAGGCTTCGCCGAATGTGAACAAGGCCCCATCGAGATCGCCAAACACCTCGCGGTGCGAATACGTCTTGGCACCGGGATGGGCGGCCTCGGAGAAGGCCCGCTGCGCCATCAACTTCATCACGATGTTTTTTGTACCAGGCAAGTTCTTACCTGTCATATGACGCTTCATTTGGCGCACGCCTTTGACCAGTTGTCGAAATGCGGCTTATCCATTTTCAATATCCATTGGCAGTTGCGCCAGCGTATTGATCTGCTTATGAGCCAGGCCAGATCAAAGATTATGGTTTTGAACCATACGCGGCGAGCGTATCCGTTAAATTGATCTCCGTCGCAGTGGGAAGCTTTTGCGTCAGACTTTTCGTGCGCGCCGTCTGAGTCGTATCACGCCGCAAAGCGTTGAATTTCCACTTCTACATGGCGATTGGCGGTCTTTTCGGCGTCTGCATACACGCGGCGTGCGATCTCGTCGTTCAGGTAATACTCGCCACAATCTTCGCAAATCTCGGCAGGCACTTCACGAATGACGACCACGGTGTTGTCGCGCTCCAAAGTCACGGTGGTGATGCCGGGGCGAGTATGGCCCGTCTTGCAGATGGAGCATTTCATCGCGCTCTCCTTTTCTTGAACGTCTCATCCCAAATCTCGGGATCAGCTATATAAATCGTAACAATGTGACAGTCGCCCGTTACCGTGTCATGCGCGACGACTGCGTGAACCGGTTGATCTGCATGAAACCCTAACAATAAAGAGCTGGGGAAAGGCCGGTCTTCCGGGTAATCGGCAATGACTTCGCCATTTGCGACAATCTGCGCGAGCGAATTCGGATCAATTCCGCGCTGGAACATCCGTTCGAACGCGTGGCGGGAATAGTGCAGGTTTTTGCAGTCCATAGACTTTTATTGCAGGGACCCCGCCACCGTAACCATCTCATTTTCCCTCATTGCATCATCGCGTTGCAGTTTATCACTGGCAATTCGAGGTTTGCGGCAAACTGTCGATTAGTCCAGGCTATCATTTTTTAATTCCATCGAATTCAATGGAATTAAAACCGCGCATGACCTGTCCCCGTTCAGGGAGCGAATTGGTTCAATGATACGTAACAAATTCAAAAGATGTGGTCTGAGATTTCTCACGGTTTGCCAATTTCCGAGGCACCGTATCGGAAATCTGGAACTACTTCCGCACAAAATCCGCCCCCCTCTCCGCAATCATCAACACACAAGCATTGATATTCCCGCAAACCAGATCCGGCATCACCGAAGCATCAATCACACGCAGCTGTTCCACGCCCCGCACCCGCATTTCCGAATCCACAACCGCCATGTCGTCCGTTCCCATGCGGCAGGTGCCCATGGGGTGGTGCGCGGTCATGGCGCTGGCGCGGATGTAGGCGAGGATTTCTTCGTCGGTCTGAAGCTTTGGGCCGGGGGAGGCTTCTTCGGCGCAGTAGTCTTTCATGGCGCTCTGACCGAGGATGTCGCGAGCGATGCGCACGCCGGTGATGAGGGTCTGGCGGTCGGATTCGGCCTCCAGAAAATTTGCCTGGATGCGCGGGTGGACGAGGGGATCGGGGGAGGCCAGGGTCAGTTGGCCGCGGGATTCGGGGTGCAGCAGGACGGGGCGCAGCATGAGGGCGTCGCGCCAGTCGGGGCCTTTGAAGGGCCACCAGGGCCGGGCGTCGACGGCGGCGCCGCGGAACAGGAACTGGATGTCGGGCACGTCGAGGCCGGGGCGGCTTCGTATGGGGGCGGTGACGCCGCCGGGCAAAAGCGTTGCCGGGCCGGTGCCGGTGAGCCAGGCCTGCAGCATGGCAATGGCGATGCGGTCGTAGCGCAGGGTGTGCTGCAGCGGGCTCACGCCTTTGCGCCAATTCGTGACGCCCACCGAGAGGTGATCCTGGAAATTGGTGCCCACGCCGCGCAGAGGCGTCTGCGGGCGTATGCCCTGTTTCAAGAGGCTCTCCGGGTTGCCGATGCCGGAGAGCATCAAGAGTTGCGGCGAGTTGATGGCGCCGCCGGAGAGCAGTACTTCGCGGCTGGCGTGCGCCTGTCTGGTCTGGCCGTTTTCCAGGTATTCGATGCCGGTGGCGCGGTTGTGCTCGATCAGGACGCGGGTGGCCTGGACGTGCATGCGCAGCGTCAGGCCGCGGCGCTTGAGCGCGGGTCGCAGGTAGGCGACGGCGGCGCTGCAGCGACGGCCGTTGCGGATGGTGGATTGCGAGCGGCCGAAGCCCACGGGGTCGGGGCCGTTGATGTCGTCGGTGATGGGGAAACCGGCGCTTCGCGCGGCATTCAGGAAGGCATCGGTGATGGGGTCGGTGGTGTTGGTGTGGCGCACGGTGATGGGCCCTGCGCCGCCGCGATACTCGCTCTCACCGCCTTGCCAGGACTCGGTGCGTTTGAAATAGGGCAGGCAGTCCTTGTAGGTCCAGTTGGGCAGGCCGTTTGCCGCCCAGCGGTCGTAGTCGCCGGGATTGCCGCGGATGTGGGCGAGGGCGTTGATCGAAGAGGAGCCACCCAGGACCTTGCCGCGCATCATCTCGATCTTGCGGTTGTTGAGGCCGGCTTCCGGTTCGGTGTCGTAGCCCCAGTCGTGCTTGCGCTGCTGCCACATCCTGCCCACGCCGAGCGGTATGTGGATCAACGGGTCGCGGTCTTCTCCGCCGGCCTCCAGCAGCAGCACCTTGACCGACGGATCCTCCGTGAGCCGGTACGCGAGCACGCAACCCGACGAGCCCGCGCCGACGATGATGTAGTCGAATTCTTCTTTTGCCATTGACTGCCTCCTTAAAGGGCATTGTCACACTTGCATCGGCAATTGGATATGCTTGACGCGCTTGCCTGTATGTAGCTTATAAATTACAATCTCAAAATGATTGAGGTTTTACGATACCAATCCAAAGATCGCAAGGTTCCCGTTACGGAATGGCTGGAGTCTTTGAAAGATAAAAAAGCTCAAGCAAAAATTCGGATTCGACTGAGGCGATTGGAATCTGGCAATTTTGGCGATTGTTCTTCGGTTGGCGAAGGCGTAGTGGAGTTGCGTGAACATCTTGGCGAGGGCTTCAGAATCTACTTTGGGCGCCATGGCAAAACCGTCGTCATTCTGCTCTGCGGGGGATCGAAAAAGTCTCAGGAAGCTGACATCAAAACCGCGAGGGACTACTGGTCAGACTGGAAACAGAGGCAAAAATGAACAAGAAATTGAAAGCAGCAGTGTCGCACCATGTTCGCGAGGTCGCCGAACTGCGCGCGGATCACGAATTGGCCGTGGAATATTTAAAAGCGGCGATGGAATCCCTCGACGACCCGGAAGATCGCGCGGCGGGCCTGCTCGCGCTGCGAACCGTTGCGGAAGCCTATGGGGGGCTTGGGGCAATAGCCGCTGAAGCAGGGATTAGTCGGGAGTCGTTATATCGGACACTGTCCGCCAAGGGAAACCCGACCCTTAAGACCTTGCTGGCGGTGCTCAAAGCCGTAGGGATGAAACTTTCAGTAGAACCCGATAGCCACGCCGCAGCGTGATCACTTAGTCGAATTCCTCCGAAGGTTTTAACTGCGCCGTGAGCTGCCTTCCATAGGCCGATTGTGTCATTGGCCTTAGAATCCGGCAGCGCGAATTCAGTAAACCGGTTTCAGGAGTTCCCGATGTATTTCCAGAAGTGGCAGACCTCGAAGCGGCAGTACGGCGTCACCATCGAGCGCGATGTCAAAGTGCCGGTGGGCAAGGGCATCAGCATCATGGCCGACATCTACCGCCCCGACGCGCCCGGCAAATTCCCGGTGCTGCTCACGATGAGCCCCTACAAGCGCTCCGAGCAGGGCGAGGAGATGGTGCCGCAGGGGTTTCCCGGCAACCAGTTCAACCGCGGCATGCTGGAAGTGGGCGACTTCAATTTCTACGTGCGCCGCGGCTATGTGATGGTGATCGCCAACATGCGCGGCACGTATGGGTCGGAGGGCGAATTCGGCAACCTGAACCCGGATCACGATTCGATACAGGACATTGCCGACGCCATCGAATGGCTGGCGGCGCGGCCCTGGGCCAACGGGCGCGTGGCCATGAACGGGGTGTCGTATTTTTCGGTGGTGCAGAAACGCACCGCGGTGCTGCGTCCGCCCAGCCTCAAGGCCATCTTCGCCATGTACGGCTGGAGCGACGGTTACCGCGATGGCTACTACCGCGGCGGCATCCTGGCGCATGGATTTACGACCTACTGGCTGCAGTGCTATGCGGGCGTGTTCAAGTTCAGCAACCGATTGAAGGCATCGATGGGCGAGGCCGCTTATGGCGAGGCCATCAAGCGCGCGATGGGCGATGACGAACTCATGTCGGTGCCGGTACTCGCCAATGCGCTGCGCAATCCCGATTCAGGCGTGAATTCCATGATCGTGGAGTTCCTGCTGCATCCGCTGTATGACGAGTATCACGCGGCACGGGCGGTGGATTTTTCGAAGTCGGAACTGCCCGGGTATTTCGGCGCCGATTGGGGCAATTTTGGTTTGCACCTGGCGGGTGACGTGCGCGCCTATGGTGAGTGGAAAGGGCCGCGCAAGCTCACTATCGGGCCACCGATCTATCTCGACCGGCCGCTGTACCAGTACGACTACGAATCGCTGCGCTTCTTCGACCACTGGCTGAAAGATATCGACACGGGCCTCATGGACGAGGCGCCGGTGAATGTGTTCATCGTCGGCACCGGCGAATGGAAGTCGGCTAAGGAGTGGCCCATCCCCGGCACGCGCTGGACGCCGTTTTATCTCCATGCCAAGGGCCTGCTCTCCGAGCACGAGCATTGGCCCAATGAGGGCTTCACCACTTACGAGGATTCACCGTTCTCGCATGGCG
Organism: uncultured beta proteobacterium; assembly: GCA_903899705.1. Taxonomy (GTDB): domain Bacteria; phylum Pseudomonadota; class Gammaproteobacteria; order Burkholderiales; family SG8-39; genus 2-02-FULL-62-17. The sequence goes on along the minus strand of CAIUKQ010000018.1, from coordinate 211 downwards.
GCGCGCGCTTTGCCACGCCGGCCGTGGTGGAAGCCACGGAGATCTGCGGGCCGATTGCGTTGAAGCTTTTTGGTTCGACCACCGATGTCGAGGTGCTGTGGTACGTGAGCCTGTGGTTGGTAAGCGCGGAAGCTCGCGACGGCAATGCAGCAGGCAAGGAGACGCTCCTCACCCGCGGCTGGTTGCGCGGTTCGCAGCGCGCGCTCGATAC
>CAIUKQ010000017.1 GCA_903899705.1 uncultured beta proteobacterium | reverse complement strand
TTAAGTAAGTACCATTCGGCCAAGCCCCCTTATGCAACATAACCAATTGATTTAAATCTATTTTTTGTCGTCATCCCGGATGAAATCGTAATTCGCCTTGTTGATCGCAGCGACGTAATCCCCGTAGGTGATGGGCTCGAACTTCGGCGGATTATCCGGACCCTGACAGGTGGGCAGGCATTCGAGCAGCACGTCGTGGCGCGTCGCGGTAAAAAACGGAATCGAATGCCGCCGCTCGCCGGTCTTGTTGATGACGCGATGCGGCGCCGACCGGAATCGCCCGTTGGTCCAGCGGCTGCACAGGTCGGCGTTGTTGACCAGGAAGTGTCCTGAGAGCGCCGGCGCCTCGATCCACTGCTCGTCGCGCGTGAGGATCTCAAGGCCCGCCACGCGCTGTTGCGCAAGGATGGTGAGATGGCCGTAATCGGTGTGCGGCCCGATGCCGAACTGCCCATCCAGCGTTTCCGAGCGCGGCGGATAGTGCAGCAGACGCAGGTTGAACACCGCGGGCTTGAAGGCATCGTGATTCGGCAGAAAATCGGACCCGAGACCCAGGGCCACCGACTGCAGCCTGAGAATTCGATAGACCAGCGCGGACATCGCGCCGTAATACTCCTCGACGGTCTCGCGAAAACGGGGAAGGCCGGCAATCCACTTGTTGTCCCACACCCAGGGCTTGCCGGCGAGCCGGTCCGGATGGTTCGCGGGAAACTCCTGGCGGATGTAGTACGAGGAACTGGTGTCCGGATGAACGCTCTTGCCGTATTTGGAGGTGCGCTGGGTCTGTCCGCCCGGGGGCAGGTAGCCGACGATCTTGCCGTCGGTGACCTTGACATTCATCTTCTGCTCCAGCGGCAGTGCATGGAAACGCTCGGTCTCATCGAACACCCGGTCGATGAGCGACTGCTCGACCCCATGCGAGCCGACAAAATAGAACCCCAGGGTTTCACTGGCTTCGCCGAGGGCGGCGGCGGTTTTCTCAAGCGCGCCGGGTTCGCCGCGCAGATACGGCCCGAAGTCGATGACCGGCACTTCGATGCCGGCCGCCGCCTTGTGGATGGTCTTGATGTCACCCATGCGCGTCTCCGCCTCTACTTGCCCTGCCACACCGGCTTGCGCTTCTCCATGAATGCCTTGCGGCCTTCCTTGAAATCATCGCTGTCGGCGCAGGCCGTGGCCACGCGCGCGCATTTGTCCATGTCGCGGTCGGCCGGATCCTTGCGCAGTTCATCGATCACCGTCTTAGACGCAAGGATCGACAGCGGTGCGTTGTCGGCAAGGATTTTTCCGTAGGCGATGGTCTCCGCATGCAACTGATCCGCTTCGAACACGCGGTTCACGAGGCCGATCGACAGGGCCTCGGGCCCCTTCAGCCGGCGCGCGCTGTAGAGGATGTCCTTCGCGAACGACGGACCCACCAGGTCCATCACCCAACGCAGGAAGTCCTGGCGATAGGCGATCGACAGGCGTGCCGCGGGAATGGCGAAGGTGGAATCGGGCGTGCAAAATCGAAGGTCGCAGCCTGCCGCCAGCGCCAGGCCTCCGCCCATGCAATAACCCTGGATCATCGCAATCGTCGGCTTGGGGAGATTCTTCACCGTCGTATGGATGCCGGCGCGCTGGGTGTACTGCTTGTCCTGAGCGGCGTTGGCACGCGTCTTGTCGAATTCCGAAATATCGGCGCCCGACACGAAGGCCTTGCCACCCAATCCCTGCAGCACCACCACGTGCACTGCCGGGTCGGCGGCGAAGGCTTCCAGCGCGGTCACCGATCCCTCGGACATTTCCAGCGACATGGCGTTGTGCTTTTCGGCGTTGTTGAACTGCAGCCAGCCGATGCCGTCCTCGGAGTAAGCGATGATCTTCTCGGTGCCCAAACCTTCGACTTTTTTCATGTGTCTTCCCTTTACTGGCGGTGACTGCGTCACCGCCTGATTTTCAACGTTCCCAGATGTTTCATCTTCGGTTCAAGACCGGTTTTGCGGTGGCGATCTTATCAGCCTGCGGACGCCGACGCCTGCCGCATGGCGCGCCAGACACGCTCCGCCGTCACCGGCATTTCCAGGTGCTTGACACCATAGTCGGAGAGCGCATCAACAATCGCGCTGATGGCCACGCATAAAGCGGGCGGCGTGCCCGATTCGCTACCCGCACGGATGCCCAGCGGGTGATTGGTCGCCGGCACTTCACTGATGAAGGTGTCGAATGAGGGCACATCCGATGCGCGGGGAATGGCGTAATCCATCAGGGAGCCGGCCAGCATCTGCGAGGTCTCCGCGTCATAGTGACAGTGTTCCCACAACGCCTGCCCCAGGCCCTGCACGATGCCGCCGTGCGTCTGGCCATCGACAATTTTCGGGCTGATGGCGCGGCCCACATCGTCCACCGCTGAATAGCTCAGGATCTGGTAGCCGCCGGTATCCGGGTCCACCTCCACTTCGCAGACGTGGCAGCCATAGGGAAAGGATCCCACCTTCAGGGTCTGGTCCGCCGAGGCGCCCAGGGAACCGCGCAAATCTTCGGGCAGATCCTTGTTGGTGGCTGCGGCAGCGGCTGCTTCGTAAAGCGACAGGGCGCGATCGGTGCCCTTCACCGTAAATCGACCTTTGCCGAATTCGATGTCGGCTTCCGCCGCCTCCAGCACCTTCGCGGCAATCCGGCGGCCCTTGGCCTCGATTTCGCCGCTGGCGCGTTGAATGATGATGGAGGCAAATCGCATGGAGCGGCCCGATTGTGAACCACCTCCCATAGCGAGGACATCGGTATCGCCCTCCAGAATATGCACCTCGGCAACCGGCACGCCCAGCCATTCATTGACGAGTTGCGCGTAACTGGTCTCGTGGCTCTGGCCGCAGGACTGCGTGCCGATGGCCACATCGATGCGGCCTTCGGGCTGCACCGTGACGCGAGTCCATTCCTTCGGTGATCCACCCGTGGCTTCGATGTAATTGGCAAGGCCGAGCCCCCGCAATTTGCCGCGGCGTCGCGATGCCTCCTTGCGTGCCGCAAAGCCGTTCCAGTCGCCCATCTTCATGGCCATGTCCATGGCAGATTCATATTCGCCGCTGTCGAAGGTCTTCCCAAGCGGGGTTGAGTACGGGAGCTCGTCGGGGCGCAGCAGGTTGCGGCGGCGCAGCTCGACGCGGTCGATCCCCAGCTGCAGTGCGGCCACGTCCATCAGCCGCTCCATCACGAACATCACCTCCGGGCGCCCGGCGCTGCGATAGGAACTGGTCGATGCGGTATTGGTGGCCACGCCAACGCCCTTCACATGCGCGACGGGAATTCGGTAGAGGCTGGTCACCAGCTGCACGCCATTGCCCAAGCCCACGAAATTGTAGAAATGCGCACCGATGTTACTGGTGTTGCGGCTCTTCATCGCGAGCAGCCGGCCCTCGGTGTCAAAAGCAGCTTCGGCCTGCACATCGAGGTCGCGCGCATGGCAGTCGGACAAGAGGCCCTCGCTGCGCTCGGAAATCCATTTCACCGGACGGCGCAGGCGCCGAGCACCCCAGGCCACCAGCGCATATTCGGGATAAAAAGGATTGCGCATGCCGAAGTTGCCGCCGACATCCGGAGTAACCACACGGATTTTCTCCACGGGCAGCCCGAAGATACCCGCCATTTCCTGGTGGAAGCGTGCCACACCGCCGCTGCCGCAATACAGTTCCAGCCGGTCGCGCGCGGCGTCGTAGACGCCCACGGCACCGCGTGGCTCCATCGTAAGACCCGTTACACGACTCACCCAGGTGTTCATGCACACCACATGGGCGGCTTTTTTGAACGCCGCTTCCGTGGCGGCGGCATCACCGACATCCAGGTCGATATAGACATTCCTTCCCAGGTCATCCCACACCATGGCCTTTTTTTCCGCCTCGGCCAGGGGCGTGGCGCTGACGGCGGGCAGCGCTTCGTAGGTCACGTCAACGGCTTCGGCGGCGTCGCGCGCGATGGACGCGGTATCGGCAATCACCATGGCCACCGCCTCTCCCACAAAACGCGCCTTGTCGCGCGGCAGCAGGTAGTGCGGGCTTCGGTCTGCGGTGCCGGCGGCGATCTGTGTGTGCGGAATGGCATTGAGTTTGTCGGCGTGCGCATCCGCGCCGGTGAGCACCGCCAGCACGCCTTTCATGGCGAGGGCTCTCGATGCGTCGATACCGAGCAGCTTCGCGTGCGCATGGGGCGAGCGCAGCATCACGGCATAGGCCTGCCCCGGGAAGTCGAGGTCCGTGGTGTAGCGTCCGCTGCCGCACAGAAACCGCTGGTCTTCTTTGCGCGACACATCACTGCCCATGCCCTCGCCGCTGATTGATTGGTTCACCTTAAGACCTCCGATTCATGAACACGATAAAATGCCGCGATAAAATGCCGTTCCTGTCAGGGGACGTACCACGGTTTGTGCAGCCGTTTTGCCCGCAAACCGTGGTACGTCCCCTGTTTTTTCTCCGCTCGAATGCGGCGCCTCCTGGAATCCCGATGTCATCAACCGCCGCACCGAATCCCTCCGCGCCGAATCGTACATCCAAGTTCGACGCGCATCTTACCGTCACGCTGGTCATCATCTGCCAGAGCTTCCAGTCACTGGCGATCGGCGGCATCGCGCTGTTCCTGCCACTGATCCGCGAAGACCTGCAGATGAGTTTTTCGCAGGGCGGCATGCTCTCGGCGGCGGCGACCATCACCTACGCACTGGGGCAGATACCCGCGGGTTTCCTGGCCGACCGCTACGGGCCGAAGCGCCTGTTCTTCATCGGCCTTTTGGGCTGCCTCGCGCTCTCATTCAACTTCGCCTGGGTGCAATCCTTCGAAGGGGCGCTGGTCAACCAGTTGTTCAGCGGCGCCTTCCGCGCGCTGTTGTTCACGCCCGGCCTTGTGCTCATCACCTCCTGGTTTCCGCCTGATCGCAAGGCCACTGCCATGGGTCTTTTCGTGATCGGCGGCATGTCGGGCAACGTGTTCCTCTCGATGGCGGGACCCATCCTGGTCCAGCCGATGGGATGGCGGGTGCTGTTCATGATTTTTTCCATTTGCGGCATCGTGGTGGCGATGCTGTATCACACCATGGGCAAGGAGAAGGTCCGCATCGTACCCAAGAAGGAAGTGCGCATGAGCGACGCCTTTGGCCTGTTCCGCCACCCCATCATGTGGATCTGCGGCGCCCTGCAGTTCATCCGTTTCGGCGTGGTGACTTCGTTCAACTTCTGGCTGCCCTCGCTGCTGGTGGCCGACCGCGGCATGACGCTGACCGAAGCCGGATGGACCATGGCCATGGCCGCCGCCCTCACCGGCCCCTCCAATGCGCTGGGCGGCTATGTATCGGACCGCCTGAAAAATCCGCCGCTGGTGATCGGGGCATCGATCGCCATCCTCGGTTGTACTGCGGCGCTGCTGGTCACGGTGACCTGGACCCCGCTGATGCTTCTGGTGATCGCGGTGAACGCGGTGTTCCTGCAGTTCTATTTCGGGCCGCTGTTCAGCGTGCCGGTGGAAGTGCTGGGATCGCGTGTCACCGGCATGTCGGCCGGCGTGAGCAACCTCTACGCCAATGTGGGTGCGCTGGTGTTCGCGGTGTCGCTGGGTGTTATCAAGGACCGCTCGGGCAGCTTTGCCTGGGGGTTCTGGGGCATCACCTTTTTCTGCGCCATCGGCGTGATGCTCTCCTTCGTGCTCGCGCGCATGCGTCGCGCGGCACTCGCCGACACCACCTCGGCCACGGCTATTTCGGCGGGGCGATCGAAGCCTTGACGGCCGCGTAGTCGACGGCGAGTGGCGCGGCCTTCTGCGCCTCGTCGGGCAGGGCCTTGATCAGCCGATCCATGTCGGCCATGCGTTCGTCGCTGGCCGGATGGGTGGAGAGGAATCCCAGATCAAGCTTGGACTGCGCCGCCATCTTCCCGAAAAAATCGCGCATGCCCGACGGATTGATTTTCTGAGCAACAAGGGACTTCAGGCCTTCGCGGTCCGCTTCGGTTTCATGATCGCGGGAGAATTTCAGCTTCAGCAGATCACCACCAAGCGAGGCAAGCCCGCTCAAATCGCCAAACAAAACGCTCAACCCCGCATACAGGCCCAGCGACTGGGCCATACCGCGAAGGCTGTGGCGCTGCTCCACATGCTGAACCTCGTGGGCGAGCACGCCGGCCACCTCTTCCGCGGTATCGGCCAGTTGCAAGAGACCTGTGTGCACCACCACGTAACCGCCCGGCATGGCGTAGGCATTGACCGCCTTGTCCTCGGTGACGAAAAACTGGAATTTATAGCGCGAATCGCGGGTGAGCTTGCCGCCGATGTCGCGCACCATCGCAAGCGACTCACCCTCCACCAGCTTGAGGTTGGCCTTCTGCTGCGAGAAAATGATCTCACCCAGCTTGGTCTCCTGTTCCACAGGGATCAGATCCACCGCCCAGTCCGCGATGCGCTGGTGCTGCCACGCGATCACAACCAGCAGCAATAGTGGGAACATCACCGTGCCCCAGATGAGCGAGTTCGACCAGGCGCGCGTGGCCGCATCGGGTCTTGCAGTATTTACCTCGGACTTTCCGGCCGAAAACCGGCGTATCGCGGCAATCGCCTCGGCATCACCGGTGGCCAGCGAGTAGGTACCGGCCGCCCCCTTCCATTCCAGGCGAAGCTGCAGGCCATCCCAGCCGCTCTTGGCCAGATTGATGGCACTCCAGCGCGGCGTGCCGTCGTTAATCTCGGCGGTTTTGACACGCAGGCCGGAATCACCGACCTCGAATTCGATCTGCGCCCCGGCCGGGGGGAAACCCGGCCCGAAGATCTGCGCCTTCGCGCGCAATGGTTCTTTCACTGTCCCGGCCGTCCTTACTCGATCAATCGTTGTCGCCGCCCAGAATGCTCCCCAGTCCGCCCAGGATGCTGCCCTGCTCCCCGCCGATACCGCCGCCGCCCTTGGAGGTCGGTGCTGCCGCGAATATGCGCGAAGCAAGACGCGCGAAGGGCAGAGACTGCAGGAGAACAAATCCCGGGCCGCGCAACGTCGCGAAAAACAATCCCTCGCCGCCAAACAAGGCCGTCTTGATGCCGGGCACCATCTGGATGTCGTACTCGACCGAGGGCTGCAGGCCCACGAGGCAACCGGTGTCAACGCGCAGCACTTCGCCGGGCTTCAGGTCGCGCCGGTGCATGGTGCCTCCGGCGTGCAGGAAGGCCATGCCGTCGCCCTCGAGCTTCTGCATGATGAAGCCCTCGCCGCCGAAGAACCCGACGCCGAGCTTGCGTTGAAAGGCAATGCCCAGGGACACGCCCTTCGCGGCGCAAAGAAAGGCATCCTTCTGGCAGATGAAGGTGCCACCCACCTTGCCCAGGTCAATGGGAATGATCTTGCCGGGATAGGGCGCGGCAAACGCGACCTTTCGTTTGCCCTCAAGCGCGGTGCTGGTGTAGACCGTGGTGAAGAGAGACTCTCCGGTGAGCAGGCGCTTTCCCGCCCCCATGAGCTTGCCAAGAAACCCGGTCTGCTTGGCCGACCCATCGCCGAAGATGGTTTCCATGGTGATGTCGGCTTCCATGTAGAACATGCTGCCCGCCTCGCCCATGGCCGCTTCGCCCGGATCGAGTTCGACTTCGACGAACTGCATTTCTGCGCCATAAACCTTGTAATCAATCACGTCCATTGCCATGGCAAAGCTCTCCTGTTTGTTTCAAATTGGTGAATGCCGGTATTCGGTATTCAATAACGCATGCAAATGACAGGGGCGTTACGTCAACCCCGGAAGAGGATTTTATCGTCCACTTCGGCGAACGAACGCCGCCCCAGCATACCCAGGCACCGGTCGATTTCATTGCGGAGGATGCCAAGCGCATGACTTGCGCCCGGCTCGCCCGCCGCCGCCACGCCAAACAGGCTGGCACGGCCGATCATCACCGCATCGGCGCCCAGCGCCATGCCCTTGACCACATCGGTGCCACGGCGGAATCCGCTGTCGACAATGACCGTCATCTTGCCCCCGAACTCCCTGACGATCCCCGGCAGGACTTCCATGGGGGACACGCAGGTTTCGAGCTGCCGTCCGCCATGATTGGTGAGCACAATGCCGTCCACGCCCAGTTCGAGCGCGCGCTGTGCGTCCTCAGGAGTGAGGATGCCCTTGACCAGCAGTTTGCCTTTCCACTGGTCGCGCAGTTGCCGGATGTCATCCCAGTGGATATCGCGCTGCACCTGGCTTTGAATGAACACCGTGCGCCTTGCCGTGCTGCGCTGCTCGGGCGGTATGAAATTGACGACGTTGGCGATCTGGGGCATGCCGTTTTGCAGGATCTGCGAAATCCAGTGGGGATGCAGTAGTGTCTCAAGCCACGCGCGCGGCGTGAGCTTGCCCGGCGAGCGGTAGCTGCGCTTGTCCCATTCGCGGCCGCTGGCGACATTGGCGTCGGTGGTCACCACCAGCGCCTCGAAGCCCGAGGCGGCGGCGCGTTCCAACAGATTCTTCACGATCTCGCGGTTGCGCAGGATGTAGAGCTGAAACCACAGCCTTCCACCCGCTTTGGCGACATCCTCGATGAGCGAGGTCGAAAAGGTGCTGAGCGAAAACGGAATGCCCGCTGCGGCTGCGGCCTTTGCCAGCGCCACATCGCCACCCGGCCATGACAGGCCATTGAAGCCGGTGGGCGCAACGATCAGGGGCATTGAAATGTCCGCGCCCAAGAGCGGTACGGAAAGGCTGCGCTTCGAGGTATCGACCAGCGTGTTCGGAAGTAATCGCAATGTCTGGAAGATCTTGCGGTTCCAGGCCACGCTCACCTCGTCTTCGGCGCCTCCGAAGATGTACTGGAACGCGAAGTGCGGCAGGCGCCTGCGCGCCATGCCTTCGAGTTCTTCGATGGTCTGCGCGCGGCGGTAGTCGGATCCTGAGTAGAGTCGGCGCTTCAAATCGAACCGCGGCCTACAGGGCGTTGCTGGGGCGTCGCAGCGTGCGCCACATGTGCGACGCCGGCGAATTGTCGTTGCCCAGGCCCTCTTTGGGCTGCTTGAAATTCCGGCCGATCACATCCTCGAACTGCTCGAGCTTGACGTCGACATTCGGATCGAAGGAGTACAGATCGTTCACGCAGATCATCCTCGCCGTCATGTACCACTTGTGTTTCTTCGCTTCCTGATACGCCGACTCGATGTAGGCGTCGGGGCGATAGCCCTCGCCGAACATCCGGGTGTACATGTCGGGGTATCCATAACCTACTGATTCATCAGGATAAAACCGCAATGCCTGATGGGCGCGAATGGCCCAGCTGACCTCTTCGTCCACATAGGGCTCGATCATCTGCGCGCCCCAGTAGCCGTGGTCGGAGCGGATGAAACCCACCACGGCAATGTCATGCAGCAGGCAGGCGAACACGGTCTTGTCCGGCATCCCGTTTTTCTGGGCGAGGTTGGCGCTTTGCAGCAGGTGCTGGTATCCGCGGCCGGGCGACAGGCGCAGGCGGAAAAAATCCAGTAGTCCGGGCTTCTCGGGCATTTTCTTCAGACGTGGATCCTCGCCCATCTGCAGGCGCGCGCCGGGCCCGTAGTTGATGGGCGGCCCCATGGAGTCTTCACCCGCGGCAAGGCAGTACAGCATCGAACGCGTAACGATGCCTTTTTCCATCTTGTCGATCTGCTCCAATTCGAGCTCGTCGGCCCGATCGTTCATGGATTTGAGATTGGCTGACATGATTCACTCCTCCGGAATTTGCAGGTTTCGACGCCCATGCTACGCAGTCGGGGCGCCTGCATCAATCAAAATTATCGGTCCGCGAATTTATCACTTCACTATCGCGGAGCCGCGGTTCCATCCTTATCCTTTGGCGCCAGCCTGCATCAGCCGCATCCACTCCCGATATGTCGAGTGCAGCCCGACTTCGTTGAAGTTCTCCAGCGGAGCCTGCAGGCTCTGCACCGGCTTGAACCCGAGCAACTCCGAGACTTCATTGCCGCCGTCGTGGACCACGGCCATGCCGCGCGCATAGCCATCCAGCCATTCGAAACCGGCAGCAGGAAAGCCGCGCTGCGCATCTTCGTAGACAACGGTGTCATCGGGCGTGGCGAAACCGCCCGGGTTGAAGAAATCCTCGAACTGCCGCAGGCGCCAGGCGCGCAGGTCGGCACGCTCGCCAATGGGCGCGAGCACATAGCCCGTCATCTCGGTGAGGTCCACCGACAGCGGGCGGATCACGCGAAGAATCATGGATGAACCATCGTTGATCTGCAGGTTGGGAAACAGGCAGGTCTGGCGGATCTTGAGCATCCAAGCGGCTTTCGTTTCGCCGACGCGCTGTTTGACCTCGTCGATGGCCGGATGCAACGCGCGCTTGTGCACCTCGGGCTGCTCGGTCCAGGTGAAGCTGTGGCCATAGGGAAACGCGAACATACCGTGCGGCACCTGCGCGCGCGTCGACCAGTCGTACTGCCGCGCATCCTGGTTGCCCTGCCCCGTCTTGCGCCGCGCCTGGATGTCCATGAAGCTCGTGTGTGTGGAGGTCAGGTGATAGGA
>CAIUKQ010000016.1 GCA_903899705.1 uncultured beta proteobacterium | reverse complement strand
GGGCAAATACCGGGGAATGCCCTGTTATCCCCATCAAAACGGCCCCAATGTTGATGGAAATTTCATTCGTTTCACCGATTCAGCGAAATCGCGTTCAAGCATTGCTTCGCGCGACTACTTATTCAGCGATTCCTTAGGAGTGTCCAAATGCCGCTAACCACGAGGGCAGGATTCGGCGTGTCCGTCTCCGAGCCCGATCCCCAAACCGTGCTGATGAAGGTGACTGTGCACGAGGGCGAGCGCATCAAGGGGGTGCACGAGTTTCATCTCAAAAAGCACCCCAGCCAGTCCACCGACGATATGTGTCGTGCCGCATTTCCGATTGCGTTTGAGGAAGTCGCCCTATGACCACTTTTACCATCCACGCCCGGCGCGCAGCGGACCAGATCGAGACCACCTTCACCTACGACAACCAGACTTCAATGTTCCTGCGCGCGGATGGCACGCCGGTGATACCGAGCCGACCGATGCAGTTTGGTGACGCCGAGGTCGTGTCCGTCAACCAGCCCGGGCGCAAGGGTGACATCAAAACCCTCAAGATCAGTCTGGGCCTGTCCTGCAATTACGAGTGTGGTTACTGCAGCCAGCGCTTTGTACCGCACGCGGAGCAAACCAATCCGGGCGATGTTGGGCCGTTCGTGGCGCAACTGACCGCGAGCCTGACAGCACCGCCCGCGCGGATCGAATTCTGGGGTGGCGAGCCGTTTGTGTATTGGAAGACGCTAAAGCCGCTGGCCGAGGCGCTCCGGGCGCTGTATCCGGCAATACACTTCAACATCATCACCAACGGCAGTCTCCTCGATCTCGAGAAAAACGCCTGGCTCGAGGCACAGGGCTTTAGCGTGGGTCTGTCGCATGATGGACCCGGTTATCACGCCCGTGGTGCGGACCCGCTCGATGACCCGGAGAAACTGGCTGCGATCATGGATTTGTGGGCGCGCCTGAAACCACTCGGGCGTATGAGTATCAACGCCATGATGCACCGAGACAATCAGAGCCGCGCCGAGGTGCAGGCGTGGTTGCAAGCACGCTTTGGGGCGGACGTGCCGATTGGCGAAGGCGCCTATATCGACCCCTACGACGAGGGCGGCATGGCGGCGGTGTTGCGCGATCCGGCAGAACACCTGCTCTACCGCGCCCGCGCGTTCACCGAACTGCGCCACGGGCGGGTCGCGAATTTCCAGATCGCGCGCCAGAAGATCCAGGGCTTCATTGATTCGATCCGCAACCAGCGTCCCGCCAGCGCCGTGGGCCAGAAGTGCGGCATGGACAAGGCTGACAACTTGGCGGTAGACCTGAGTGGCAACGTCATCACCTGCCAGAACGTGTCGGCGGCGGCGACCGCGCCCAACGGAGAATCGCACAAGATCGGCCACCTCTCAGACCTGCCCAACGTGGCCCTGAAAACCGCTACGCACTGGCGCAAGCGCCGTGATTGCGCCGCCTGTCCGGTGTTGCAACTGTGCCAGGGCAGTTGCATGTTCCTGGAGGGCCCGCTGTGGGAGGCCGGCTGCGATTCGGCTTATTCCGACAATGTGCCGTTCTTTGCGGCGGCGATTGAGTTTCTGACCGGGTTCACGCCGTATTACGTCGAAGGCGAATTCCGGGACGACCGCAAAGACCTGTTTGGCCGGGTGCGCGGGGTGCCGGCAGTTAAGACAAAATGCGTCATCAAAATTCACGCCGTGCCTGCATAGATTGCGTATTCCACGTCATCGTGACCGGTGATTCCGCCGCATCGTGACCGAGGTTCCAGGGGATCGTGACCGCGATTCCGCGGCCATCGTGACCGATGGAGTGGTTGTTGTATGGATAGTTAAAGGT
>CAIUKQ010000015.1 GCA_903899705.1 uncultured beta proteobacterium | reverse complement strand
TGGTCTGGATTCTGAAGACGATCAGCCGCTCGCATTCGATCGTGATCAAGAACCTCATCATGCCCCGGACAGTGGTTTTCCCAAGCTTGCAAGACGACGACGACCGAAAGCTCTAAGCCACATCACCGAGGAAGACTTCGAAGCTGGTGCGGATCGATTCGCGTTTTCGCTCATCGATCACCATGCAAACCTTCTTTTCCGTCGGACATCCAAAGCTCACGACATTGCCGCAGCCATCGACTTCTTCTTCACCATGACCGACAACGGTCGCCTGACCTTCAACGCTTGCTGCGGTGTCTTGCGTGCACGCCAGGACGTCTTGCGGCTTCGCATCCAGTACGAGTGGTGGTTAAGAGGCACGATCTTCACCGGCCCATTTCCGTGCATGTGCGTCCCGGTGCCTCGGGATATCGCAAGCGAGATCATCTATTACGCGGGCCACAACGGATATGCACTGGCCAGAGAAGCGTTCGTTCAACCCGGCATTGACCAAAGCGAGTTGCTCGAGGTGGTCAGCAAAGAGGAGCGAACAAACAAGCGCGAGCTGATCACCGCCCTCGATGCGCTTGAAGATCGATTCCTCATGTCGTCGCAGGCCGGGCGGTGGTGGACCACGGGCCGCAATCCGATGCTGATGATGATGCGGCTATCAAGCGAGAAGTCCTCCGTTGCTGTGGAACGGGGAGGCTCGGTTCACTGGAGCCGTCTCTTCGGCACGAGGCCGCAGTGATGGGAGTCCTCAGGCTGGCCAGATCAATCGCTCTCGTCGCCGCACTTGTTGGCCCAGCTCACGCACAGCAGCAGCTCTTGCCTGCCGAGCAGGCCTTTCGCATCCAGTCCAGACAGATCGATCCCAGCACAGTCGTCTTTAACTTCGCGATGCAACCTGGCTACGTCCTGTACCACGACCGCTTCAAGTTCTCCGGTGCGGACATCGAGCGGGTGGAGATGCCAACGCCCGAATCGAGATTCGATCGGGTGCTGGGCAAGACCGTGCTTTTCTATGTCGGGCAAGTCAACGCGAAGGTTCTGATCCGTCAATCGAGCAGCCCGGCGACCCTGGTTGCAAGCGCCCAGGGATGCGCGCAAGACATCGGCGTTTGCTACCCGCCAGTCAGTGCCGTGCACCGCGTTCCAGCCGCCAGGTAGCGAAAACATCTTGAAGAATGCGTACATTTTGGACCGCTCTAAGCCTTTCGCGTCTAACCCCGATCTGAAGCGTTCGCATACATTGATCACTTCAGCAGCGCGCCGTAATCGCGCGAGGTTGGTATCCGGTAAACATGGAGAACGTCGATGCCGGCTCTAACGGATGAATACTCATCGCCTCGAGACTTCGTCTGGGACAAAGATCTCGAGAATGAGTTTCGGCATGAGACGGATTCCAGAGATGCGCTTTGGATTCCAGTCGGACTACTCACCATGGTGTTCCTGTGGGCTGTCCTGTTGGCCTTTTCTTTCCCGGCCTCGATAACCGGCGTCTCCTGGATCGGCGGATTCATACACGACGCGTCCGGTGTGTTGCTGCGGCTATTCATCATTGGTTTTCTTACTTCGTGTGCCGCCGCAATTTATTGGAAGAAGATCGAATGGCCACAGACGACGCATCTCGTCTCGGCTGCGGTGATCGCAAATACAGCCATATTCAATTACCTGGTCTTTCGAGAGGTCTTACCTAACCCAGGTCCGAATGCCACCGTCGTGGTGGTGTCCATTGGTCCTGCGACGATCATTGGCATTTTCTGGATAAACGCGATGCTGAGGCTGCCAGCAAAACTGGCACTGATTCTCGCGTTGTTGTTTGCAGCTGTTGTCCTCAGCTTTTCGTTCTTCACAGCGCCGTTCCCGCTCGTCTTTCGCCAGGCCCTCTACTACTCGGTGGCGCTCGGTGCCAGCCACGTGATGTCGAGGTTGGCCGAAAAGCGGGAAAGAATTCTTTTCCTTCAACGCGGGCAGTTGATCAAGGCGAGGCAGTCCGCTGAGGTTGCAAAGCAAACGGCCGAAGAGGCACTGGCGAAAGTCGAAGAAGCCAGGCGTGAAAAGGAGCGCCTGATCGCCGCGATCAATCATGACCTGCGCCAACCGATGACTGCGGCGGTCATGCATCTCGATCTGCTTTCACGCAACCTCGAGCGCAGCGATTTGCCTGCTGCAACCGACCAGACCCGCAAGGCCCGTACCGCAATCGATCTGCTCGGTGGCTCGCTCGATCATGTTTTGAACGTAGCAGGTGACGAACGTGACATCGACAACTTTCACCCTGAGTACGTCGATGTGGTCATGTTGCTGCGGACACTACTGAACACCTACGCCCCCCAAGCCGAGCGCCTTGGACTGCGCTGCCGTATTCGGCTTCCTTTGACCCCGTTGATGATTTTGAGCAACCGACAGTCGCTCTTTCGTGTGATCGGCAATCTGGTCGCAAACGCGATCAAGTTCACCCCGGCAAAACCGGACTGGGCAGGTGGGGTGTTGATCGCTGCATCAGTGCGAGACGGCGCCTGTCGCATCGAGGTGATCGATACCGGCATCGGAATCAGTTCAGAGAAGATCGACGAAATCTGGCTGCCCTACCATCAGCTGAACTCCGATCAGCAGGATCGGACGAGCGGGCTCGGCTTGGGACTCTTCCTGGTGCGACGTATCGTTGAAAAGTTGCCGGGTCATAAGATTTCAATCAGCTCGCGTCTTGGCCGTGGCACGCGGTTCACGCTGACCATTCCGTACGAGCCGGATACGACCGGCTCAGTCAAATCAATCCAGCCTTGGACGACTGAGCACCGGCTCGATGACGCTGCCTTTGAGTCGCTCAGAGGCGCCTATGTGCTGCTTCTCGAAGACGACCGCGAGGCGCGGGCGGCGATCTGTGATCTGCTGGAGGATTGGGGCGTCATCGTCTCATCCGGCCCCAGCATGGAAACGCTCAAAGCGTCGCATGATGGCTCTGATCGAATAGTTGATGCCGTCGTCAGTGACTACGCGTTGCAGTCGGGTCTGAATGGCCTGGACGCTTTCGAGTCGATCGATGCGTGGCTTGGCTACTCGCCCAAGCGCGTGCTGATCACAGGGGCAGACTTGACCGGCAACCCTCGGATTCTTGCATCGCCTTCGATCACGGTATTGCGCAAGCCCTTTGCGCCGTCGGCACTCGCGAGCCACTTGCTTGCCGCAGTTGATTCGAACAGAAGGTTGGAGGCGGGTTGACCTGCGCGCCCTATGGCAAGCGAGTGATTAAAGGTCGGATGCAGCCAAGCAGCAGACCGACAGTTCGGCGTAGCCCACACCCTCTTCAGACTTGTTTCAGTCGTTCGCCGTTCCCGTTCGACCGGCGGCTACCGACCCGAAGCGGTCCTCGAGTCGGCTGATCTCGACGCCGCGAAGCGGACGTTCAAAGGCCTTTCGGCGCTTGCCTCAGCAAGACAGCCAAAGAATACTTTTGGCGACTGGAATTTGGCGCTTCAGGGCGAAGT
>CAIUKQ010000014.1 GCA_903899705.1 uncultured beta proteobacterium | reverse complement strand
TGGCATCTGGCATCAACGTGAACGTCATACGGTCTCCGGCCTTCATGGAAAGACTATCCCGAATTTCCTTGGGAATCGTTGTTTGACCTTTGCTAGTAAGCGTGGCGTCGTTTGACATTGCATTCTCCTATTGTCCTTACGCATAGCATTATAGTAAGGCGATTGATTGCTGGCAATATGTTGACGATTTCTTATCTGAACGGCTGCTATCCGGCGACAGTACTGACTGTCTGCTCCTGGCCGATTGCTGCCGGTTGGACCGCTACTCTTAACCCGAGCCGGTCCGGTCGCTCAAGCGTAGACTGCGCAAAAGTCGTCCGTAAAGGGGTGGCAATGCCGCGTTGGAGGCTCATTGTTTCGCTGATGTTCTGCGGGTTCACCGCAGTTTGCGGTGCGCAGGAAGTCTATCCTGCGCGGCAGGTGCATCTTATTGTTCCGACAAACGCGGGCGGTGTCCCGGATACCCTCGCGCGCATCCTGGCGCAGAAGCTCACCGCGCATTTCAGCCGCCCGTTCGTGGTGGAGAACCGCCCTGGCGCCGCGAATCTGATCGGATCGGACTATGTCGCCAAATCGCAGGCCGATGGCTACACGCTCCTGATTGGCACTTCGCAGGTGTTTGGCATCCTCCCTGCAATGCATCCCAAGATGCCATTCGATGCGGCAAAGGACTTCACGCCCATACTACGCATGACCGACTCGCCGCACCTCATCGTGGTGCAAACGTCGCTACCAGTGAACAACATTCCCGAGTTCGTGAAATACGTGGCGGCCCGACCCGGGAAGTTGAGCTACGGCACAAGCGGCATAGGCTCATCCCATCACCTGATCATGGAAGCACTTGCCTCACAGTCGGGTGGCCTGAAGATGATTCATGTGCCTTTCAAGGGGTCGCAAGATAACCTCGCCGCGCTCCTTGGCGGGAATCTGGATGTCTCGGTAATTGCGGTTTCCTCCAGCATCCAGCAGATCAAAGCTGGAAAGATCAAGGCGTTGGGCGTCAGCACCGCTCGCCGCTCGACGCTCGCGCTGGACATTGTTCCCTTTGCCGAGCAGGGCTTGCCGGGTTTCGACCTTTCCAATACCACCGGGCTATTCGCGCCCGCCGGAACGCCACGGTCGATCGTTTCGCAACTGGAGGCGCCAAGCCTGATGGCACTCAGATCGCAGGATGTAATGCAGAGCCTGGAGAAAATCGGCTTTGAACTCGCCATACTCGGTTCTGAAGATTACGCGAAGGCTATCCGCGCGGACCTGGATGCCTATGGCAGGGTGATCAGGTCCGCGAACGTCAGAATGGAATAAGGTGATGTTCGAGTTCGCGTCTGATTTCCCGTGATCCAACTTAGCCGAGAGCGAAAAATGAACGTCATGATATGCAGCACTGTGCTGGTCACACTTTCCAGCTTTCTCGCGCTGGTCGCACCCGCCACCGCGCAGACCTATCCCGCGAAGCCGGTGCGGATTGTTGTCGGCACCTCGCCGGGCGGCTCACCCGACGTGTTCGCGCGCCTGATTGCGCAGAAGCTAAACGAGTCGTGGGGCACGGTGATAGTCGAAAATCGCATTGGCGCCAATGGCAACCTCGCTGCCGAGACCATCGCGAAGTCAGTACCCGACGGTTACACCGCCTATGTCTGCGACAGTGCGATTTGGGCAATCAACCCGCATTTGTACGCCAAGGTTCCCTACAACCCGCTGGGCGACTTCGCCGGTGTTTCGACCATTGCGGCATTGCCGATGTTCCTGACGGTGCATCCTTCCGTGCCCGCGCGGACATACGCCGAATTCGTCGGCTGGGTCAGGCAGAATCCGGGCAAAATCTCCTATGCCTCGGCGGGCAACGGCTCCATCCATCACATCACAACCGAGTTGTTCAAGTCGCTCGCAGGGTTGGACATGGTGCATGTGCCTTACAAGGGCATGGGACCTGGCGGACAGGCGCTCATCGCGGGTGACGTACAAGTTGTATTCACCAGTTACACCGCTATCGCACCGTTCGTAAAGGCGGACAAAGCGCGGATGCTTGCAATCAGCGCCGGCCGGCGCACTGCCGTTCTACCGGACATTCCCACCATCGCTGAATTGGGCGTGCCGGGCTTCGATATGGCGTCGTTATTGGGTGCGCTTGTTCCCGTGGGAACGCCACGCGATATCATCGCGAAACTGCATAACGGGATCGTAGCCGCGGTTGCGTCACCCGAGGTCAATGCGCGGATGGTTGGCTTTGGCGTCAACGTTGGCACCAGCACGCCCGAGGAGTTTGACGCGCAAATGCGCGTGGAACACGAGAAGTACGCACGACTGGTGAAGCTCTCGGGCGCACAGCTTGACTAAAACCGGATCGGCAATCGTGCACGTTCGCGCCATGCGGTTGCTCTGGAGTAAGATAAACGGATGAAGGTCAGGTAAATCCGTTATCAAGGAGGTGTTTCAATCATGCGCGCCATCAATTCGCATTTTCACTGGTATCCGAAGCCGGTTTTCGAAGCGCTTTGCAAGCGCACCGAGGCCCCCCGTGCAAAGCCGAACGCAAAGGGTGGCTACGACGTGACTCCGCACGACGGGGTGACGCGCTGCGACACGTGGTCGGACTGGTTTGACCTTGATGCGATGCTCGAGCACATGGACAAGGCTGCGCAGGGCGCCGGCATCGGAGGTGATTTTGGCGTGGTGTGCACCACCGGCCCCGGCGGCGCCTTTTTTTCGGAGACTGACGCGGCCTCGGGCTACGCTTTCTCGCAGATGTGGAATGACGAGATTGCTGCCGCCAGCCATCGCAATCCCGGCAAGGTGTGGGGCTCGGGTGTGGTGCCGATGCAGGATCCGAAACGCTGCGTGGACGAACTCGAGCGCGCAATGAAGATGGGTCTTGTCGGCGTGAACGTGCCCAGCAGCATCGGCGCACACGGCAAGACGCGCGTCGATGATCCCTCGCTCGCCGATTTTTACGCCACCGCCGAACGGCTGGGCGCCACGCTGTTTCTGCACCCGACCGATGTGGTGTTTCCGGCGATCTGCGACGGCTACGACGGCGCGCTCTACAACTCGCTTGGCAAGGTGATTGAGGTCAGCATTGCTTCCTACCGCCTTGTGCTGTCGGGAATCATGGAACGCCATCCGAACCTCAAGGTGTATGTCTCGCACACGGGCGGGGCGCTGCCCTACCAGGCCGGCCGCATGGACAAGAACTCCAAGGCCGCGAAGCTGCCCAAGGACCCCAGCGTGTACCTGCGCCGCATGTTCACCGACACCGTGCAGCCCCACGCACTCGGCCTGAAATTTGCGATTGATTTCTACGGCATCGATCACGTGATGTACGGCGATGACTACCCGTGCTGGAATGCGCCTGCCGCATTGAAGATATTCAACGAGATCGGTTTGTCGAAGCAGGATCAGCAGAAGATCCTGGGTGACAACGCGCGGCGTATCCTGAACCTCAAGGAACCGGCGAAGCAGGCAGTCGCCGCCTGATCCGTCGCCGGGAAAAGCACCGGGCACCCGTGTCGGAGCCCGGTGTGAACAGATACTTACTGCTCATCAATCGCCAAGCGGGCGACTGCCCAGATCAGCCTTTCCAGAATTCCTTTGATGCGATGCGCGCGCCTTCGGCCAGCGCCGCCATCTTCGCCCAGACAACGTCAGGGTCCACGGCCGCCTGGCCCACCCAGGTGCCATAGCCGCAATCGCTGCCCGCCACGACATTCTGCGGCCCGACCAGACGCGCGTAATGCGCGATGCGCTGGGCGATCAGTTCGGGATGTTCGATGAAATTGGATTTGGATTCGATCACGCCCGGGATCAGCATCTTGCCCTCCGGCAACCGGACCTTTTCAAACAGCGTCCATTCATGTGCGTGGCGGGGGTTGGCGGCTTCAAAGGAAATGGCCGCGGGTCGCGCGGAAAACGCAATGTCGATGATGTCGGCAAGCGGCACGTCGTAGTGATGGGGGCCCTCGTAATTGCCCCAGCACAGGTGCATGCGCAGGCGTTCCGCGGGGATGCCCTCCAGGGCGTGGTTGAGCGCCGCAACATGCATCTGGGCGCGCTTTCGGAATTCGGCGAGGGATAAATTCGCATACTGGATGTGCCGCCCCATGGCGAGGTCCGGGCAATCCAGTTGCAGGTCGAAGCCCGCATCCGTGACCGCCTTGTATTCATGCCGCATTGCGTCTGCGATGGCGAATAGGTAGGCCTCTTCGCTCGGGTAATGTTCGTTGCGGAAGAACAGCGACACCACGCCGGGTGAAGCAGCGGTCAGGAATCCGCCGTGGGCATTCGTGTCGGACAGTGCGGCCTTCAGATTCGAGACATCGGTGCGTGCCGCTTCCTTATCCGTGACCGCCAGCGGTGCGTTGCACGCCGGCGTTCGTCTACGGGAGCGGCCCGGATCGCCGAACACGCGTCTGGCCAGAGCGGGAAAGTCTGCAAGATCTTGATAAATAAAAGAATTATCGCTTCCGCCGAAACCGGACAGACGGTCTTTTATATAGGTTGCGTAGCTTGGCTTGGACATCTCGCCGTCATTGACGTAGTCGATGCCCGCGTTCAACTGGAGCCGGGCGATGTCGTGCACCGCCGTCTTGATACGTGCCGCCAGTGGGGCAGCCTCAACAGGCACGCCCGACTCCCTGGCGTACATCATCTGCACCAGATCCTCCGGACGCGGCAGGCTGCCCGTGTGGGTGGTCAGTATTCGGTTGGTATTGGGATGCATGAGTACCTCAATTTTTACAAAGGGGCCCGGTTCTATTTTTCGGAAACTCGAAGCTCGCCCCTTTTCAGGCGGTGGTGGGTTTTGCGGAGAGGCTTAACCGCTGCAGCGGGCCGCTGCGAGCAAGCACCGCCCAGACAAAGCACAGTACCAGCACGGTTCCAATGCTGAGTGCCCACCGTGGACCGGTGGTGGAGGCGATCAGGTTCAACAGGAATCCTGACAGCACCATCATGCTCCACACCAGGCTGAAGATCGCCATGACGCGGCCGCGAAAGCCATCCTCGACCAGAGTCTGGAGGATGACCTGCGAGCCGGTCAGAAAATAGGAATGGGAAAGGCCCGCCAAAGACAGTAGAGACACCGACAGCCAGAACGAACTGCTCCATGAAAATGAGAAGAGGGCCGCGTTCAGCAACGTCAACGCGGTGAGGATGATGTTGCGAGGGCTGACGTGACGCTGCACCCATGCGAAGGTGAGCAACCCGGTGATGGAGCCCACACCGGAGGCTGACGACAGGATGCCCAGGCCGCGCGCATCCACGTCCAGCACCTCCTTGGCAAATACAGGCAGCATGTACACATACCCCATGGCGCAGCAGGCATTCAGCAGTGCGGCAAGGATGACCTTGGTGAACACTTCGTTGCGCCGGACATATTGCACGCCAGCCCTGAAATTACCGATCATGTCTCCGTGCGAGGGCGGGGCCGCCGCCGTGACCGGTTTCACGATGCACATGATTCCCACCAGAAGCGTTATGCCGCAGGCGGCCGACAGGAAACTCGCATCGGCCCCGGCCGTTGCAATCACGAACCCCGCGATGGAGGGCGCGACAATGCGCGTCCCGCCCCAGGCCATTGAAATCAGCGGAACGGCTGCCAGAAGGTATGAGCGATCCGGAAGCAGGCGGGAAAAAAATGTGGAGCGGCTTGGTTCATCGATGGATGTCGTTGCACCGATGACAAATGCCGCCAGTGCCAGGTGCCAGAATTCCGCGAGGCCCAGAAGCGCAAGCGCGCCCAATGCAAACATGGTGATGGCGCTCACCGTCTCCGCGATGCCAATCAGTTTTCTCGCGTCGAACCGGTCGGCCAGCACGCCGCCCACGAGCGTGAGGGCGATTTGCGGCGCGAAACTGCACAACTGGATCACGGCGAGTTTCGCCGAAGAGCCGGTAAGTTCGAACGCCAGCCAGCCTAGCGTGAAATTGAACATCATCATTCCGCCGGCCTGGGCGATCTGACCGAACCAGAACAGCCGGAATTCGGGAAAGCGTAGCGTATGCAGTGGCCCCTGCCGGCCGGCGTGGCCTGATTGTGCGTCCGGGTTGTCATTTTCCATGAGGCGCGAAGGATAGCAGGGCGGGTCTTCTCTATTATCGGCGCGGGCTGGCAAATTCTCCGGTGGCATGGCAAAGTGGTCAAGCGACTGGAGGCTCGGTCGAAAATATTAAAGGAGTAGTCGAGCATGCGGCACGCCGGAAGATTTCTGCGGTCTTTTCTGATTGTTGCGGGTGCGGTGGTGTCAGTTTCGACTGCCGCGAATGCACAGGATGCATTTCCCAACAAGTTCATCCGCTGGGTCCTGCCGTTTTCCGCTGGCTCGGGGCAGGACATCCTCGCGCGCCAGATCAGCCCGAAACTCGGAGAACGCCTCGGGCAGCCCGTCGTGGTGGACAACAAGGCGGGTGCTGGCGGAATCATCGGCTTTGAATATATTGCGAAGGCCGCACCCGACGGTTACCAGATCATGATGGGTAACAATTCCATGCTTATCCTGTCGGCCATTCGTCCGACGTCCTACGATCCGATAAAGGACTTTGCACCCGTCATGCAGATGGGTGTCGGTTCCTCGATGATCCTGATCCATGGATCGGTGCCTGCAACCAATCTGGCGGAGTTCATTGCCTATTCCAAAGCCAATCCCGGAAAGCTCAACTATGCCTCGCCCGCGATCGGCACCTTCGGGCATCTGGCCACCGAGCTGTTCAGGATGCAGACCGGCGCGGACATGGTGCATATACCGCACAAGGGCATCGTCGCAGCGCTGAATGGACTTATTGCCGGGGACGTCCAGTTCATGCAGGGCGTGTCCGAACCGGCGCTTCCGCATGTGCGCGCCGGCAAGCTCAGGGCTCTCGCATCGGCAGGCCAGAAGCGCGCGCCGCTCTACCCCGAGGTTCCCAGCATGGGCGAGCTCGGTTACAAGGACTACAACCCCGTGCTTTGGTACGGACTGTTCGCGCCGGCTGGTACGCGCCCCGAATTCATTTCACGGTATGCGAATGAAACCACGCGCATCTTGGGCGATGCCGCATTGCGTGACGATCTGCTCAAGCGTGGTATCGAAACGGCAATCACTTCGGGGCCGGAACTGGGCGCGTACATGAAATCGGAAATGGCCACCTGGCAGAACGTCATCAAGGTGGGCGGCATCAAACCGGAGTGAAATCGCGGTCCGTAAAAAGTGCAGTTTGATTCGTCATTTTTCCGAGGGGGGAAATCATGTTACGAGCTCTTCAGGCGGGCCTTGTTGTGTCAGGGTGGCTGGCGGCATCGGCTGGTGTGATCGCGCAAAGCGATTACCCGAACCGTCCCAGTGTCATCGTTCTGGCGATCGGAGCCGGTAGCGGCACCGATCTTGGACTGCGCCTTTATGCCGATCGCCTGAGCAAGCGCCTCGGGCAGTCCTTCGTTGTGGAAAACAAGCCCGGCGCCAGCACCATCCTCGGCACCGAGTACGGCATGCGGCAGCAGCCCAACGGCTACAACCTGACCAGCCTGTTTTCAACATCTACCATCGTGCCATCGACACACAGGAACGTGCCCTTCAATCCGATCAGGGATTTCATGCCCATCGCCAGGTTGGCCGGCACCGAATACGGTTTTGCCGTGACACCTTCGGTACCTGCGAAAAACATGCAGGAGCTCATTGCCTACGCAAAATCCAATCCAGGAAAGCTTGATTTTGCGAGCCCCGGACACGGCACGCCGCACCATCTGGGCATGGAATTGCTGAAATTGCAGACCGGGACGGACATCGTTCACGTGCCGCACAAGAGCATCAGCGACGCATTGAATGGTGTTCAGGGCGGCCACACGCAGATGATTCTCTCGGTGGCGACGGGATTGGTGCCCATCGTCCAAAGCGGACGCATGCGCATGCTCGGTGTCACGGGAACAACCGGGTTGCCCGCGCTGCCGCAGGTGCAAACGATGCAGAGCCAGGGCTTCGGTTACCTTGATGTCGTGCGCGGATGGTTCGGCCTTGCGGCGCCCCTGAAGACGCCCCAGATTGTGATCAACCGGCTGAATGCCGAACTCAATGCCATCGCAAAGTCGCCGGATTTCATCGCTGAAATGGCCAACACCGGGCAGGTTCCCACCGGCGGCACGCCCGAGGATCTGACGATCCTGATGAAGAATGAACTGGAGACATGGGCCCGGGTGGTGAAGGAAGCCAAGGTCGAAATTCAATAGGAGAAGTTTTGGGGTGTCTTGAGAGCGGATTGCAGGTTGAGGTGAGGTGATTTTTGAACAAGTGGAGAAGATGATGGCAAAGCCGGTTCCCGCAGTGGAAGATAATGATCGGGGTTTCTGGGAGGCCGCCAATCAGGGGCGTCTCGTGGTGCAGAATTGCAGTGCCTGCAACCGCATGCAGATGCCGCCGATGGCGACCTGTTCGTCGTGCGGCAAGAAGGACCATCTCGAATGGAAGGACGTCCGGGGCCGCGGACGCATTAACGGCTATTGCGTGCAGCACGACACGCGGGTCGCATCCCTGCGCGAGGACATGCCCTTCAACACCGCGGTGATCGAATTGTCCGAAGACCCGGATATCAAGTTCTTTTCGCACCTTCCGGGCGTGCCGGCGGGCAAGGTTCCCGTCGGCGCGGACGTGGAGGTCATTTTTCAGGAAGTGGAGCCGGGGCAGATGATTCCGGAATGGAAACTCGCATGACAATCAACACTCAAACCGGATGGATGCGCAATCGCCTTGGTGAGGGCGTCTGGAAGAACCGCGGCAAGGTGGCGGTTGCGGGCCTTGGACACTCGCCTGTTGATCGCCGCTGGGAAACCGGCAACTTTGACAAGAGTCTGGGTGCCTATTCGATTCTGGCGGCGCAGCGCGCCATGGAAGATGCCGGCATCACCGCCGATCAGATCGACGGTATCGTTTCCGCCCCCGGTCCGCTGGGGGACAACTGGGGGCCGTCACGACCCTATTTCGCGCCACCCTATGACTCCGAGGATGGCATCACCAAAGTCACCGCCGAGTGGCTGGCGCGCGGACTGGGCATTGCGCCGGACAAACTGAAATTCGCCAGCAACGAGCCTCCCTATATCGGCCTTGCCTGGGGCTATGCCATCGAAGCCATCGCCACCGGCAAGGCATCGACGCTGCTCATGCTGTATCCGACCGGCAACATCGAAGGACGCTATCACCAGCAGACGGAGAAACGCCTGAGCGGCGCGACCAAGTGGCCCGCCCTGTGGGGCTGGACCGGCGGTTCCACCTATGCCTATCAGTTCAACGAATATACGCGCCGCTACGGCGGCAGCAAGGCGGAGGTCGCGCGGTTCGTGGCTAACCTGCGGCGCAACGGGCTGATGGTTCCATGGGGGTATTACACCGGTCGCCAGCAGAAGGAATTTACCGTCGAGGAGTACCTTGCCGGGCGCTTCATCAATGAACCGCTCAATCTGTACGACAACGACCTTCCGGTGAACGCCTCGGGTTGCTACGTGCTGACCACGGCGGAACGCGCGAAGGACATGAAGCAGAAGCCCGTCTATATCTGGAACCACGCCGAGCACCTCGCGACCATGCGAAGCACGGTGCAGACGCTGGATGAAGCGCAGGACTGGTGCGAGGCTTCGGCCCGAAAAACGCTGGAGGGTGCGGGTCTGTCGGTTGCGGACATCGACATCTTCAATCCATACGACGGGTTCACCCTGTTTGCCCAGACATGGCTTGAGGCATTCGGATGGCATGGCGTGAAAAAGGGCGAGGCGCTCGAGTTCTACAAGGGCGACATCAGCGTCGAAGGTCCGCATCCGTTTCTGTCGAGCGGCGGCAACATCGGCACCGGACGCACGCGCACCGCGATCTACACCGACACCATTGAGCAGCTTCGCGGAACAGCGGGCCCGCGGCAGGTGCGCGTCCGTGCAGACACCGGGATTGCAGGTTGTGTGCTGCCACAGACGAATGGGCATGTTGTTTTCGGCAAACACCTGCCTTAGCGCACCCGGTCTTGTGGGGATTCGCAGGCATCAGAATTGAATCGCGGAAGAGGACTCATGAATACTGTTACTTCGAAGATGACAAGTCTGGCGGCTGCCGTATTGCTTGCCGCCCCGGCTCTTGCCTGCGCGCAGGAAACCTATCCCTCCAAACCACTGCGCCTGATTGTCGCCATCGGGCCGGGAGCGGGAGCAGACAACCTTGCGCGTTTCCTGGCGGCGGATCCGCTGCGCCGGGAACTGGGCACCGAAGTCATCGTGGAGAACCGGGCCGGCGCCGGTGGCGTGGTCGGCGGGGAGTTTCTCGCCAGGTCCAAACCTGACGGCTACACAATCGCGTTGCTGCATGCCTCGGTTTTGTCGACGGTGACCGTGGTGAACCAGAACGTCAATTACGATCCGGTCCGCGATTTCACGCCCATCGCGAATCTGGTGGCCAACCAGCTTGCGCTGGTGGTCAATGCCGGATCGAAATGGACGAGTCTTGAGCAGATTCTCGCAGAGGCGAAGAAATCACCGGGCAAAGTCAACTGCGGACTGATCGGAATCGGTAGCCATACCCACTTCAACGTCGAACTGTTGAAAATTGCCTCGGGAGCGGATTTCAATCTGGTCCCCTACGCGGCGGGGACCGGCCCCATTCTTGCGGCTTTACTGGGCAACCAGCTCGACTGCACCTCGCTGGTGTGGCCTGCGGTCGATGCCTACGTCAAGGCGGGCAAATTCCGGGCGCTGGCCGTGACCAGCCCCATCAAGGATCTGCCGCAGATTCCGACTTTTGCGTCAAAGGGGTACCCGCAGGTCAGTCTGGAAGTGTTCAACGCGATATTCGCACCGGCTGGTCTGCCCAGGGATATTCAGGCGCGGCTGGAGACGGCTTTCTCACGGGTGATCAATGATCCCAAGGTCGTCGAACAGCTGGAAAAACAGGGCTATTCGATGCTGTACGAGGATTCGCAGAAGC
>CAIUKQ010000013.1 GCA_903899705.1 uncultured beta proteobacterium | reverse complement strand
TTGTTCTGGTCCCCGGGGGCGGGCGGGAACGCCCTGCATCCGGGAGATGATGAAAAAGCCAATGAAATCATTGAGGTTTGTGGCAAGGAACGCCTGCTTGCAATGCCCACCACCCACCTTGCAGATTTGATCGCATCAATGTCCGCCTGCGACATGGTGGTCTGTTCGGATGGCGGTGCGATGCATATCGCCGCTGCGTTGAAAAAACCGATAGTCTGCATGTTCGGCGATTCCAGCGCGTCACGCTGGCATCCGTGGCGTACCCCGTATGAATTGCTTCAGCCAGACAGTCGAAATGTGCTGGATCTTGGCGTGGAACGGGTAAAAAAATCCGTCCTGAAATTGATGAACTTGAATGGGTTGGGAACTCCATGAACGCCGGAACCGGTGAAACTGGAAATCGCGCAGTCGCGATATGGCTTTTCGCCTGCTGCTTTCTGATCTTCGGAATGATTTCCATTGGCGGAATTACCCGGTTGACGCATTCGGGCCTATCCATTGTCGAGTGGCAGCCGCTGGTCGGAACGTTGCCACCATTGAATGATGAGCAATGGGAAGAAACCTTTGCCAAGTACCGCAAAACGCCCGAATACACGCAGGTCAACCAGGGGATGAGTCTTGATTCCTTCAAGGGAATATTCTGGTGGGAATATGTCCATCGTTTGCTGGGGCGGTTGATAGGAGCGGTCTTCCTCGTTCCGTTCCTTTGGTTCGCATGGCGGGGAAAAATCAGGCGCCAGCTGCTGCCGCGATTGTCGGGAATATTCCTGCTGGGCGGTTTGCAGGGCGCCTTGGGCTGGTATATGGTCGCTTCAGGCCTTGTTGACGATCCGCGCGTTTCCCAGTACCGGCTTACAGCACACTTGGGACTGGCAGTCCTGATCTATGCCGCCATTTTCTGGTTGGCGCTGGACCTCTATCGTCCCCGGTCCCGTGCGGCTGCCAGGAGTGATTTCCTGAGAAGCGCACGCCGGCACGCATGGGCGATTGTTGTTCTGGTGTTCATGATGGTGCTGACCGGTGGATTTGTGGCCGGCATTCGCGCCGGGCTCGCCTATAACACCTTCCCGCTGATGAACGGCAACGTTTTTCCGGAGGAGATGTTCCTGCTGGAACCTTGGTATCTGAACTTCTTCAGCAACATGGCCACCGTGCAATTCGACCACCGCCTCATAGCCTGGATACTGGCATTGGCGATTCCCTGGTTCTGGCTGAGAATGAGGTCGGCTGAAGCGTCTTTACGCGCAAAGCAGGGGGCGAACTGGCTTCTCTTGCTGGTGGCCGCCCAGATTTCCCTGGGTATTTCAACGTTGCTCCTGGTGGTGCCGGTGCCACTGGCAGCGGCGCACCAGGTCGGCGCGGTGCTCGTATTCAGCGCTGCGCTATACGTTCTGCATTCGCTGGGTTAGCGGTCGGCCGGCTGATATTCGGGAAGCAGGGCGCGCAGTCGGCTGCGGACGCTTTCATCAGACATTGGAACAGGTTCGGAGAGCCAGCGTTCCAGGGATTCAAACTCTTCCGGTGTTAGCCGGCTGTTGTTCTTGGCAATGCGCAATTTCGGATGCGGTGTTCCAAGCGTCTGATCGCTGTCGGCGAGCAACTCCTCGAAAAGCTTTTCTCCGGGACGCAGACCGGTAAATTTGATCTGGATATCCTGCTCACTCAAGCCCGATAACCGGATCATGTCCCTGGCAAGCTCCACAATCTTCACCGGTTCGCCCATGTCTAGAACAAATATTTCTCCGCCGTTGCCCATGTAGCCTGCCTGAAGCACAAGCTGCGCGGCTTCCGGAATGGACATGAAATAGCGCTGGATGTCGGGATGGGTCACAGTGACCGGCCCGCCTTTCGCAATCTGTTCCCGGAATTTCGGAACAACGCTGCCGGTACTTCCGAGCACGTTTCCGAATCTGACTTCCACAAATTGGGTTCCGCTTGAGGAGTAGTGCGCACAGACCAATTCAGCCAGACGCTTCGTCGCACCCATGACATTGGTGGGGTTGACCGCCTTGTCAGTGGAGATAAGAACAAACTTTACCGAGCCAGCAGCAATGGCTTCCCTGGCGGCAACCATTGTTCCGCGAATGTTGTTCTGTGCCGCTTCCCAGGCGTTGACCTCTTCCATCAAGGGAACATGCTTGTAGGCTGCGGCGTGAAACACAACTTCCGGTTTCCATTCCTGCATGATTTGCCGGACGCGGGCCGCATTCCGAATGTCAGCGATGACCGGAACAATCTTGGTTGTTGGAAATTTCGTCGCAAATTCTTCAACGATTTGATACAGGGCAAATTCATTCTGGTCGAGAAATACAATCCTGGCGGGATTGAACCTTTCCAGTTGCCTGCAGAGTTCAGACCCAATGGAGCCGCCCGCGCCCGTAACCATCACATTGCGACCGCCGATCCATTCCCGCATTCCGGCCGCATCAAGTTTCACGGGATCGCGCCCGAGAAGGTCATCGAGTTCGACATCGCGGATTTGCGATACCGTCACTTTGCCGCTGGTTATGTCTTCGAATGACGGAACAATCAGGACTTTGACGCCAGCGGCCGCGCACAAACCCAGAGCGCGGCGGCGTGCGCTGTGATTCACGCTTGGCATTGCGATGATGGCGTGGCCGACCGAAAACCTTGCGGCATTCGCAGCTATCGAATCGAGCGGTCCGAGGACCGAAATGCCGTGAATCTGTCGGCCGAGTCGCCGTGGATTGTCGTCCAGCAGGCCAACAACCCGCCAATGCCGGCTTCGGGCGAGATGCTTGAGCAGATCCGATGCGGCATCACCGGCTCCCATGATGATGACCGCGTGCTCCCCGGGCGCAAAAAGGCGTTTTTCCCTCCAAAGACGATAAGTAAGTCGACTTCCCCCCATGGCGATGACCAGCAGCATGGCGTCCAGAAGCAGAACCATTCGCGGAATGTTCGCCGCCTGAATGAAAACAAGCATCATCGAGATCGCCATGGTTGAAATCACGGCGGCCATCACGATACGGTACAGGTCATGAACGCTCGCGTAGCGCCAGATGCCGCGA
Organism: uncultured beta proteobacterium; assembly: GCA_903899705.1. Lineage (GTDB taxonomy): Bacteria > Pseudomonadota > Gammaproteobacteria > Burkholderiales > SG8-39 > 2-02-FULL-62-17. The sequence continues at coordinate 1,718 of CAIUKQ010000013.1, read as the reverse complement.
TAAAGTCCAAGCGCAAGAAACACCGCAACCTGAAGTGCCACCACCCAGGGAAGCGATTCGACCATGGCATCAAAGTAAAGCTTCGGGATTTCGAAATTGAAACGGAGCCAGAACGCGATGCACCACGCGGCAAGCGAGACGACCAGGTCATGGCCGAATGCGGCAAACGCGTGTTTGTGGCGCAGGATCACGGGCGTTCACCTTCATAGATCGCCCATCGCCTGTCGATGAGCGCGGCCGCCAGTATCAACAGGGTGCCCCATGCAACGATGGCCGCCAATTGTGCTGACCCGTCCATGAACAGCGTGGCAATGGCTCCGCCCGCGGAAACTGTCATAACGCCGTATTCAACAAGTGCTGTCATCCTGTGTCCAAGCCCCATTCGCACGAGCTTCTGATAATAGTGCTCGCGATGGGGCTGCCAAAACTTTTCCTTCTTCAGAATGCGATGCAACAACGTCAGACTCGCATCGGCAATAAAGGGTGAGAACGCGAACACGGGAAAGAACGGGGACCAGACGCCGTCGCGCCATCCCATGGCGCCAACGGCAGCAGCCGAAAACCCCAGCGTCACCGCGCCGATGTCGCCCATGAATATTCGTGCGGGATGAAAATTGGAGGCGAGAAACGGAATGCTTGCGGCGGCAATCGAACCGCACAGCATCGAAAGGGGGGCGTTGCCGGCCATCCACGCTCCAATGGCGCAAGCTCCGAAACCAATCAGTGACATGCCGCCGGCAAGGCCGTCTGATCCATCCATGAAATTGTATAAATTGGAGAGCCAGACGATGGCAAGAATGAGAAAAATGCTCTCGGAAAAAGACGGTTGACCCAAGGCAAAATTGCAGAATGTGGCAGCTATCAGACCCTGAGCGCCGAATCTAGTCAACGGCCGCAGGTGGCGCCAGTCGTCTATCAGGGAAATGATCGCGATCAACAGGGCACAAAGAATAAATGCTGTGAATCCGGGCACCATGGCGGCGACCGCTATAAGCAGGCCGGTAACAATGGCAATTCCACCGGTCCGGGGTACCGGCACAACATGGAGCGAACGCTGATTGGGCTGATCGACGAGGAGTTCGGGAAATCGGAGCAGAACGAGCAATGTCGCCAGACTGAGTCCGAAGGCTGCCGCCGGTGCAAATAGCATTTTGTGCTCCAGAATCACAGCGTCTTGCTTTGTTGAATTGGCAGAACCATGGCGTTTAAGGTCTTTGAAATGCCTTCACCAAGGGAAAATGGGGGCTTCCAGCCCAATTGTTCGCGAATACAGCCGATATCGATCTGGAGCGATTCACTGAGTCTTCGAAACTCGGCGCCCCGCCCCGTGGCCCTGGCTGCCAGGCGCAGGAAGGCCGGAGGAAATAGAAACAATCGGCTCTGCTGTCCGAGTGCCTCTGCCATGCTTTGCAAAAGTTCAGGTGTGGACACGTCGTGACCGTCTGAAACAAGGAATGTCCGGTGGCCGGTCATCGGACGGTTCAATAAGGCAAGAATTGCAGAACCCAGATTGTCAACATTTAACATACTGCGCTGATTATTTATCGAGGCAAATGGCAATGGAACGCCCAGCCGCACCAGCTTTGCCAGTCTCAAGATATTGCCTTTGACCCCGGGCCCGTACATGAGGGGGAGTCGCAATATGCTCGTACTCAGACTTGTGCGGGCAGAATTTTCTACAATGATGTGTTCTGCCTCGACTTTTGAAACGCCATAGG
>CAIUKQ010000012.1 GCA_903899705.1 uncultured beta proteobacterium | reverse complement strand
CCTGTGCGCGACGCTGGCGGAGTGCCTGCCCGACAACACCATCTATCTGGATGAAACCACCGTACACGGCGCGCTCAACAAGCGCCACGTCGGCCACAAGGGGCCGCAGAGCTTCGTGTCGCTGCGTTCCGGCCTGGGGCAGGGCATGGGGCTGTCGCTGGGCATCAAGCTGGCCCGGCCCGATCAGCCGGTGGTGACCATGATCGGTGACGGCGCTTTCCTCTACAACCCGGCGGTTCAGTGCCTCGGATTTGCGCGCGACGAAAAACTGCCGATCATGGTGGTGATCTACAACAACAATGGCTATCGGGCCATGCGCGAGAACCAGTCTTCCTACTACCCGGAAGGTGCGGGTGTGAAGCACAAGTTGTTCTACGGCGAGCCGATTACGGCATTTGCCTTCGAGGAACTTCCCAAGCTGTTTGGCGGGGTGGGGTTCAAGGTGGATACGCTGGATGCGCTCAGAACGGCGCTGCGCGATGGTGCCAATGCCATGAAGGAGGGCAAGTGCGTGGTGATCAACGTGATGCTCGCCGATATGGTTGGACGCGGCTAGTTCTGCAGGCTCCCTGTATTCGTCACGGTAAATGGAACTCCGCGGGTGGTTTTCTGTCCATACCCGTGGAAGTTCGGTCCGGGTGTGCAATTCTTCCTTTGACCGGGTGGCCGTCTTGGAAATAATGCGCCTTCTTAATTCAGTGGTGGAATCATGAAACCTGCCCGTGCCAGCTTGTGCCTTGCGACACTTTTCCTGTTGCCGGCGATTGCCAACGCCCAAACCGCGGCCACCTTGGGCAATAACAGCATCAACGCCGAGGAAATACGGCAAATCGTCAGCTCCAACGCGGAGTTGAACCAGCGGTTCAAGGCATCGGCTGACGCAGTCGAGCCCATCCTCAAGGAGGAACTGGTGCGGCGCGCGCTGATCAATGAAGCGCGGGCAAAGGACTGGGACAAGCAGGCGGCAGTGGCGAGACAGATCGAACAGGCCACCAACAGCGTGATCCTTTCGACCTACGTGGCCAGTCTGTCCACGCCGCCAGGAGAATACCCGGGCGACCCCGAGATCAAGGCTTTCTTCGATGCGAATCAGGGGAAGATCAACACCCCGCCTCGTTACCGGCTTGCGCAGATATTCATCGGGCGACCGGCGAATCCCCAGGAAGCACAGGCGGCCAGGCAGCGTGCAGATTCATTGGTGAAACAGGTTATTGGAGGCGGCGATTTCGCGGCACTCGCGCGAAGCTCTTCAGACGATGTGCAAAGCCGTGAGCGCGGCGGCGAAGTCGACTGGATCGAGGAAACCAACATGACGCCGGAAATCCTCGCCTTGGTGCGAACCATGAAACCAGGGGTGACCAGTGATCCGGTTGAAACCCAGGCCGGGTGGCACATCGTGCGCCTGCTTGAATTCCAGGCGCCAAGCCCCGCGACCCTCGAGCAGGCACGGCCCGCAATCGTCAACGCCTTGCGCAGCCAGCGCGCCTCGGAAATCAGCCGCGCCTACGTCGACGATCTTCTGAAAAAGACGCCGGTCAACATCGACCGCGCGGCGCTGGATGCCGTGCGCGCGCAGATCAAGTAGAGGCGTGTCCTCCTAGTCGTCGTAGCGTTCGCGCGTCGGCGGTTCTGCGCGCAGCGTGCCATGCACGCTCATGTCGCGCTTCTTCATGATCACCAGATGAGCGTCCAGTGATGCCTGATCGGTCCAGCGCTCCATGAGCACCAGTGCGTCCGGATTCGACATGCTTTGAAACAACTCGTACTGCAGGCAACCCGGTTCCGCATTGGTCTCCTTTTCAATGGGCGCGAAAGCCTTTGCGTAGGCTGCGGCCTGTCCGGGTTTGACTTTGGAGGTGATCATCAGGCGTATGGCCATGGAGGTTCCTTGGGTGCTTGTTGCGGTAAAGGCGGGCGGTGACGCTGCGCCAGGGTGGATGGATATAACTAATTGAACTTATTATATAAATTGCGACGTCTCGCTCTTGAGCCCACTGCGGTCATTTTCATTGATCCAGCTTTGCCCCGGTTGCTTTGATGATTGCAGCGCCTGCCGCAACATCCGGTGGAATCGACCGTGCGAACTCCTCCGGAGTGCTGCTAACTGGCAGCAGTGCCTGCTCGAGGAGAAACTTTTCCCGGAATGCAGGTACTGCGTAGAGCTTCGCAACGTCATCGCGGATCCTGTGCACGATGGTGTCGCTCGTTCCCAACGGCACGAAGTAGCCAAACCAGTTGGAAACATCGAAAGGCAGCCCTTGTTCGTTCAGCGAGGCCACGCCCGGCACCTGGGGCATGCGGTCGCTGACGGCCAGCACACGAACCTTGCCTGAGCGGATCTGCCCGAGGAAGTTGAGCGTTCCAAGCATTGTGACCGAGGTCTGGCCGGTGACTGTGGATTGCACGAGATCGGTTGGGTTCTTGTAAGGCACGTGAACGATGTCCAGACCGTATTCCTTTTTCATCCACTCGAACAGCAGGCTGATGCCGCTGCCGGTGCCGAGCGATGCGTAGTTGAACACGCCCGGTTTTGCCCTGACTACCGCGAGCAGTTCCTTCATGTTGCCCGCGCCGACCGAAGGGTGCGCGACGATAACCTGGGTGAGGTCGAGGAGTTTGGTGACGGGGGTGAAATCCCTGACAGGATCCACCGGCACCTTGGGCAGAAGAAACGGGAGCAGGAAGAACGAGCGGTTCATCATGCAGATGGTGAGGCCGTCGGGCGCTGAGCGTTTGCAGGCTTCGCCGGCGATGATGCCGCTTGCGCCCGGGCGGTTCTCGACGATCACCGGTTGCTTCCACAGCGTGCTGAGGTCCTGCGCTGTCTGACGGGTCAGGGCGTCAAGGCCGCTGCCGGCGCCGTAGGCGATGATGATGCGAACCGGTTTCGCAGGAAATTCCTGCGATACGGATACCGGCGGCATGAGCGCGGCAGTCGTGGCCGCCAGGACTGAAACAATCGTGCAACACCTCATTTTAATGAACCTCCGCCGTCGCTAAAAGGGGTTTCTCAACCACCAGCGGTGGCGGAACCGGTGCGATGATCTTTTCGATCGCATTCTGCAGCGGCTCGCCCGAGTGAATCGTTGCGCACGCCGAGCGAACTGCGTGCACGCCCGGCACCGTGGCCTTGATTGGTTTGCCTGCTTCCATGCCCTCAACCTCGCTCATCAGAATTCGCCGCAGGTGGATGACAAGCCGGTCGTAACGGCCCAGATGCTCGCGAGTGCGATCCGAGATCGGCCCCATGGATTCCTGAATGCCGCAATCCTGAATTCCCAGACCCTTCATGCCTGTGAATGATGCGCCGCTTGCCTGGCGCTCTCGATCCACCATGTAATCGTTTGCCCTGTTGATGACGGCGTGGTCGCTGCCCGGATTGTTTTCGGTATGGATGTAGAGGAACTTCTTCGAACGGGCGAGGTCGCGGTCGGTGAGTGGCCGGTGCGGGTGGTATTCGATGCTCCAGATCATGCAGGTCTCGTCATCGATGGGCACCCACATGTGCGTGCCGATTTGTGCATCGGGCGGTCCGTGGCGGTTGATGAGTTTGTGGAAAGGCAAGAGCAGCAGGTCCAGGCTCCAGTGCACATTTCCGCCGTCGCGTTTGCGGCCGCTCGCCATGATGGCGCCAAAGTCGGTGACGATGGGTTCATATTCGGTGGCGAGGTCCACGATGCGCCCGCCTTCAGCATCTCCCTTGTGCAGGAAGGAAAGATGGCTGGCATCGAAACCGCCATCCATGCCCTGCATCCAGTTGCATTCCATGACGTGGCGCGAGCTAAAGCGGTGCGACGGTGGAACGCGCGTCCACTCGAGGTCAGGAAACGCGGGCATTTTCGCCGGTTCGCCCATGTAAGCCCAAACCACCTCGCCGCGTTCCTCGCAGGGATAAGCCTCGATGCTCACCTTGTTCTTGAAGTTGCTCTCCGGAGGTTCGCTTGGCATGTCGACGCAGCGCCCGGTGACATCGAACTTCCAGCCGTGATAGACGCAGCGCAGGCCTGATTCCTCGTTGCGTCCGAAAAACATCGACGCATTGCGATGCGGGCAGCGTTCATCCACCAGGCCCACGCGCCCCTGTGAGTCGCGGAATGCCACCAGCTTTTCCCCCAGCACCTTGACGCGCACTGGCGGGCAATCGGGCTCCGGAAGTTGCTGCGAGAACAGCACCGGAATCCAGAAGTGGCGGATATAGCGGCCCATGGGCGTGCCCGGGTTGGTACGGATCAGCAGGTCGTTTTCTTCGCGGCTAAGCATGTGATTTCCTCCTGTCGCACAAATGGGATTTCAGTCGGCGCGGGCGCCTGACAGTTTTACGAGTTCGGCGCCCAGCGCGACCTCGGCGGGAATCGATTTCGCGAACTCATCAGTTGCATTGACCACCGGTAACAGGCCCTGCTGGATGAGGTTCTTCTCCCGAAACGCGGGGTTTGCATACAGGCGCGCAACGTCATCATGAATTTTTCGAACGATCTCATCGGGTGTATTGGCAGGTGCGAAAAAGCCGAACCAATTGGTGACATCCATGGTGATTCCCTGTTCCTTCAGGGTCGGGGTGTCGGGCAGCAGTGGCGTGGGAAAGCTCACCGCCAACGCACGCGCCTTCCCTGCGCGTATCTGCGGCAGGAAATTCAGCGCGCCCAGCAGCGTCACCTGCGCCTGACCGCTCACCACCGATTGCACGAGATCCACGGGCGTCTTGTAGGGCACATGGACGATATCGAGGTTATTTTCCTTTTTCAGCCATTCAAAAAAGAAATGGATACCGCTGCCCGCGCCGATGGTGCCGTAATTGAGTTGGCCGGGCTTTGCCCTGGCCACATTGATCAGGTCCTGAATCGAATTGATGCCTGCGCCGGGATGTGCCGCAACCACCGAGGTCAGGTAAAACAGCTTGGTGATGGGTTTGAAATCCTTCTGCGTGTCGAAAGGAAGCGACTTGATCAGCGAGGGCAGGAAAAACAGGTCGCGCCCCGAGAGGCAGATCGAGTGGCCGTCAGGCGCCGCCTTCTTGCAGGATTCCGCGGCAATGATGCCGCCGGCGCCTGGTCTGTTTTCCACGATGACCGGCTGCTTCCAAACGGTGCTGAACTCCTGCGCCATCTGGCGCATCAGCAGGTCGAATCCGCTTCCCGCGCCGTAGGCGATGCTGATGCGCACGGTCTTGCTCGGGAAGTCCTGGGCTTGCGCCGTTCCTGCGGCGATCATCGCCGCAAGGAAAAGGTTCGCGAATTTTCCGGCATTCATGCACGCACTCCCCGGTCAGTTCATCGGCGGCTTGTACGGACCCGGGATGGCTTCGGCGGGGTCGGAGAGCAGACCCACGGAATGAATGCCGTGGATGGCGCAGGCTTCGTCGGCATCCACGCCGTCGCCGGTGGAGCCCACCGCTCCGATGATGCGTTTGTTCTGATTGCGGATCAGCACGCCCCCGGGCGAGGAGATCAGTTTGCCGCCTGATGCGGTCATGACCGAGGCGATGAAGTCGGGTGCGTGGCCCTGCATCACATGGATGGCACGGCTGGAGCGGTTCATGCCCAGCGCGCCGTATGCCTTGCCGTAGGCAATTTCGAAACGCAGGATGCCGGAAAAATCCTCGCGGTTGTAGCACACCACCTGTCCGCCGCCATCGAGCACGATGAAGCTCATCGGACGGATTTTCAGCTCATGGGCCCTGGCGATCGCCGCATCGATGATTTGCTTTGCGACTTCGAGGGTGATGACTTCCAGCAGGGGCAGTTGCACGGGTGTGGCCATTTCCATTTCCTTGTTTGCGTGTTGAATGGGTGCTGCGGTGAGTCGTGTTTATTCGAGGGTGATGCCGGCCGCCTTGACGAGGGGCGTCCAGTGCGCAATACCTTCCTTCACCAGCCGGCCGATTTCCTCGCGGGTGCTGGAGGCAAGGGGGTTGAGCACGGCATCATCGATGCGTTTTTTCAGGTCGGCGCTGTCCAGCGCCTTGACGAATTCGGCATTGAGCCGCGCAAGGATGGCATCCGGCGTGCCGGCCGGCGCGAAGATGCCGGTCCAGGTATTGGCCTCCAGTTGCGGAAAACCCAGCTCTTTGGTCGTCGGCACGTCCGGCAGTTGCGGCGCGCGCGTGTTGGCGGTGGTGGCAAGGGCAATGGTCTTTCCCGCTTTCATGCCGGGAAGGTAGAGCGGAATCGCGTCAATGATCAGGTCGATTTCGCCGGAGGCAAGGCCCTGGAGCATGGGGGGCGTGCCCTTGTACGGTACGTAGGTCACTTCGATACCGGCGCTCGACTTGAGCAAAAGGGCGAGAATCTGCGTGAGCGAGGTGGATGCGCCGATATTGATCTTGCCCGGGTTGGCACGCGCAAACGCAACGAGTTCCGTGAGCGAACGATAGGGCGCCCGCGAGCTTCCAGCGATCAGGTAGGCGGCGCGCGAGGACTGCGTAACCGGCGCGAAATCCCTGAGCGGGTCATAGGGAATCTTTTTGTAGGCCGCCGGCACCAGGGTAAAAGTAGTGTCCAGTGTCTGGAGCAGCGTGTAGCCGTCCGCGGGGGCCCTGGCCACCGCTTCTGCAGCGACGATGGTATTGCCACCGGCGCGGTTTTCAATGATGACGGGTTGGTTGATGCTTTCGGCGACTTTCTGTCCAATCACGCGGGCGGAGAGATCAAGCGACGCGCCTGCCGGAAAGGGGACGAGGATACGGATGGGTTTTGCCGGAAAGGATTGCGCCACGGTCACGGCCGGCAGCAGTGCGAGAAATGAAGCAAGCAGGCCATTGCGTTCGATGCGGAAATCCATGCGTCCCCCGGAGACAGATGAGTGCCTTCATTAAACCCCAAGCGCCAAATCCCCGCAGGGCGGGACGCGGAGAGAATGGGCATCGGTGGCGCTGCCTTCGTCCCGGCGTAAAATCCGCCGCCGGGGTTGGGGCCCCGATTCGGTCTGAAAGAGATTCATGGCAAAAATTCCGGTGAGCTTCGCAAGCGGTCTGTATGACCGCCTTCTCTCGCTGTACACAAAAGAGGTTGAGCCCGAGGGCATCGACCTCAATTACATCGCCATGGATTCGGTGCGCGATATCTTCGACCGCATGGGCGCCCGCCAGGAGTTCGACGTGGCCGAGATGTCCTCCTCCGAATACATCAGCCATGTGTGCGCGGGCAGCAGTCCCTTTGTGGCGATTCCGGTGTTTCCCTCCCGCGTGTTTCGCCACAGCTTCATGAGCTACAACATGGACTCGGGCATACGAACTCCGAAGGATTTCGAGGGGCGGCGCATCGGCGTACCTCTTTACACCATGACCGCCGCCGTCTGGCAGCGCGGCCACCTGCAGCATGATTATGGGGTGGACCTTTCCACCATAGATTGGGTGCAGGGCGCGACCAACCATGCCGGCAGCCACGGCGAGCCGTCGGTGGTGCCCATGGTGCGTCCCGCTCGCGTGTCCACCGACCCGGCCGGGCGTTCGCTGTCCGAACTCATCGACAAGGGCGAGATCGCCGGCATGATCGGCACAGCGGTTCCGCATTCAATGCGCACCAATTCGCGCATCAAGCGCCTGTTCCCGGATTTCCGCGAGGTGGAGAAGGATTACTACCGGCGCACTGGCATTTTCCCGATCATGCACCTTGTCGTGATACGAAAAAGTCTTTATGACAAGCATCCCTTCATCGCGAAAAGTCTCTACGACGCATTCAGCAAGGCGAAGAAGCTTGCTCTCGACAAATTGCGCGGCGGCACGCTTCGCTACATGCTGCCCTGGCTGGCCAGCGACGTGGCCGAGATCAATGAGGTGTTCGGTGACGATTACTGGCCCTACGGCATCGAGGCCAATCGCAAGACCCTGACGGCGCTTGTAACCTACATGGCCGACCAGGGCCTGATCGCCAAGGCGCCGCCCATCGAGTCGCTGTTCATACCGGTTGGCGAATAAACAATCCCACGAGTGAATCGCATGATCCGACACCTTTTTCTAGTTGCCCTTGCAATGAGTCTGGCGTCGCCGGTTCGGGCCGCTGCGCCGGAGCCCCGCCCGAATGCGCAGACCGCCGACGGCGGCAGCTATTTCGGAGCGCTCAAAGGCGGCAAACTCAGCGGCAAAGGGCGCATCGTGTGGAACAACGGCGCGAGTTATGGGGGTGACTTTATCGATGGACTGATGTCCGGCCAGGGCGTGATGCGCATTGCCAACGGCGACGCATATGACGGGCAGTTTCGTCAGGGATTGATGGAAGGACTGGGCCGGCTGCAGAAGCGCGACGGCTCCGTCTATGCCGGCGATTTTAAACAGAACCTGTTTCACGGCCGCGGGCGCATGGAATGGGCCAATGGCGATGTCTACCAGGGCGAGTTTGAAAACGGCGAGTATCACGGGCTGGGGACGCTTTCCTACAAGGACGGGCGCAAGTACCGCGGCGATTTCGCGAAGGGAAAGTATTCGGGGGATGGGCGGCTGGATGTTCCCTCCGGCGAGAGTTTCGAAGGGCAGTTTGCCGAGGGCGAATTCAGTGGCAAGGGCACCTATACCAGGCCGGACGGTGCCTTCCACCAGGGTCAATTTGTCAACTGGCGCAGCAATGGTCCCGGCATATACACCGACCAGCAGGGCAATGTGTTCGAGGGCGTGTTCACCAACAATGAATTGAACGGCCGGGGCCGCCTGCGGGGAAAGGCCGGTTATCTCTACGAGGGCGAGTTCAGGGCCTGGTTGTATCACGGCGCCGGCATGCTGCGAAATGTCACCGGGGATGTGTACACCGGGCAATTCGCCAACGGGCAGTATGAAGGCGAAGGCACGCTGCGCTATGCCAAGGCGAGAGACGACGGGCGCACCGAGGATCGCGGCAAATGGCACAACGGCCGCTTCGAGGACGAAGCGGCGCGCCTGCTCGCGCTGCGCAATGTGGAACTGGCCCTGTATTCGCAGCGCAGCCTGCTCGACCGGGCGCTCTCGGTGCTTGCTCCGCGCGAACCGGGGCGCATCAACATGTATTTGCTGTCGGTGGGCGGTGACGGTGCGCAGGAGGTTTTTCGCCGCGAAGCGGGTTACGTGCGCGAGCAGTTCGATCGCGACTTTGGCACCCGCAACCGCTCGCTCACGCTGGCGAACAGCCGCAGTTCGGTGGATACGCTGCCCATGGCAACCGTGACCAGCCTTCGCGAATCGCTGAAGGCCATCGCCGCGAAGATGAATGCCGAGGAGGACATCCTTTTTCTTTTTCTCACCAGTCACGGATTGCGCGACCAGCAACTGGTGCTCAACCAGAATGCGATGAACCTGCGCGACCTGTCGGCGAAGGAACTGGGCGGGATGCTGCGCGAATCGGCCATACGCTGGAAGGTGGTTGTGGTGTCGGCCTGTTATGGCGGGGGTTTCATCGAGCACCTGAAGGACGAGCACACGCTGGTGATCACCGCCGCGCGGCAGGACCGGGCATCGTTCGGCTGCGCTGACGAAAACGATTTCACTTATTTCGGACGGGCCTATTTCAAGGAGTCGCTGCCCGGCAGCGCTTCGTTCGAGGAGGCGTTTAAAAAGGCCGATGCATTGGTGCGCCAATGGGAACAGCGCGACCATGATCTCGAAAAGAAAACCGGCGTGCCTGAATATTCATTTCCGCAGATGCAGGAAACTGCGTCAATCAACGAGCACCTTCGGCGCTGGTGGGCTCAACGAAAACCCTGATGGAATAAAAATGTTAAAAATCAAATACTTATTTATTTTCCTGGTCGGGGCGCCGCTGGCGGCCTTGTCGCAGGGTTATCCCGGCAAGCCGATCCGCCTGATATCGCCTTATCCGCCGGGCGGTTCCACCGATATCGTGGCGCGCCTGCTGGCACCCAAACTCGGCGCCTCCATGGGTCAACCGGTGATTGTGGAGAATCGTGCCGGCGCCTCCGGCATGATCGGTTCAGACGTGGTGGCCAAGGCCGCGCCGGACGGTTACACGATCCTGTTTACGACGCCCGGTACGCATACGGCGGTGAAGTTCACGATCCGCAATGTGCCCTACGATCCGGTGGCGGACTTCACACCCATTACCGCGGCGGTGACGCAGTCAGGCCTGATCCTCGTCAACAACAGCGTTGGCATCCGCAATTTTCGTGAGTTCCTGGACTACGCGAAAAAGAATCCGGGCAAGCTCTCCTTCGCGACGGCGGGTCTGGGCACCTCGTTTCACGTCACCGGCGAAATCCTCAAGCGCGCGGCCGGCATCGACATGGTTCACATTCCCTACAAGGGTGGCGTGCCGGTGGCACAGGCCATCACCTCGGGTGAAGTACCCGTGGCGCTGGTGAGCAACACCAGTGGCGTGTCCACGGTGAAGACCGGCAAGGTGACGGCGATTGCGGTGCTGGGTGACAAGCGCCTGCGTGAAATTCCCGAAGTGCCGATCATCTCCGAGTTGATCGCCAACGTGGAGCGACCCGGCGACTGGCTCGGGTTCTTTGGCCCCGCCGGTCTGCCTGCGCCGATCCTCTCGCGTCTGCACGCCGAGATCGTCAAGGCGGTGAACCTGCCCGATGTCGTAGTTGGTTTGCAGGCCGCGGGCATGGAGGTCTTCGCCGATTCGCCCGAGGATTTCCGCAGGATCGTTCTGCGCGATATTGAGTTGTATCGCAAAATGGTGCCCTTGCTGGGCATACAGCCCGAGTAGCAGCGGGGCTCGCGCATGCACGAGCCGTGCCGCCGGCCCGGCCCTCCTTTTTCGTTCAATTTTTTCCGTGAGGACATGATGACGCCCCTGATTTCGACTTCTTTTTCCAATCCCTGGCATGGTGGCGTCTGGTGTTCGTGCTGCCCGCCCCTGCCGGGCACCCGGGCGGCATTTGCGGTTCGCGAGGCGGCCACCAAGCGCGCAGCCGCCGCGCGCAAATCGGGATCAAAGAGCAAAACCAAAGCCAAGGCCAAGCGCGCGCCGGCCAAGGCTTCGCCACGGCGCATTGATGTGCATCATCACATTGCCCCTGCGGTCTACATCCGGGCCATGGAAACCCTGGGCCTTGCCGGCGAGAACCACTGGCAGAACGAGGTGTACAAGGGCTGGAGTCCCGCGGTCGCCATTGAAACCATGGACGAGGGTGGCACGCAGACCGCCATTACCACCGTCACCTCGGGCGCGGCCATTGCGGCCCACCCTCACAAAACGCGGATTGCGCGCGAGTGCAATGAGTACGCAGCCAATCTGAAGCGCGATTACCCGGGGCGGTTCGGCCATTTCGCGACGCTGCCCATGCCCGATGTAAAGGCCTCGCTGCTTGAAATCGAATACGCGCTGGATGTGCTTAAGCTTGACGGTGTGGACATGCGAACCAGCTACGGCATGCAGTATCTCGGGGACAAGGCCTTCGCGCCGATCTACGCGGAACTCAACCGCCGCAAGGCCATCGTCTACTCGCATCCTCATGAGCCGCGCGCGCTGCAAAGCCCGGTGCCCGGGGTGCCCGGGGCGACGATTGAATTCTGCACCGACACCACTCGGGCCATTGCCAGCGTGTTGTTTGGCGGCATCTCGCTGCGCTATCCTGGTGTGCGATTCATTTTCTCGCATGGCGGCGGCACGCTGCCTTTCCTCATCGAGCGCTTTACGCGGCTCGCCCAGCGCCCCGAGTACAGGAACGCGTTTCCGAAGGGCGTTTTGTCGGAGATTCGCAGGTTCTATTACGAAGTGGCGCAGGCGGCGCATCCGGGGGCGTTGTCATCACTCACACAGATGGTTAATGTCAGCCAGATCCTGTTCGGCACAGACTTCCCCTACCGCACGTCGAAGGAGATCGGCAAGGGCCTTGTGGACTTCGGGTTCAATGCAACAGAACTTGCCGCGATCAATCACGACAACGCGGCGAAACTGTTTCCACAGTTCAAATAAGCAGGATTCAGCGCCTGCCCGACAGGGCCAGCAGCACCGACATCGCCGTGAACATGATCATGGCGCACAGTGCCAGTGACCAGTGCACGCCGATGAGGGCGCCTCCGGCGCCGATGGTGGCTCCGGAGAAGGCACGAAGTCCCTGGCCGAAGGTGTTGTACAGGCCGATCACGCGG
>CAIUKQ010000011.1 GCA_903899705.1 uncultured beta proteobacterium | reverse complement strand
CGCAACGCCTGCCGCTCCACGGCGGCGGTGACAATCTGTTGCGGCGCCAGCGTGAAATCGTTCTGCCACTGCAACTGCGAGTTGCGCGTATCGGTTCGTGTCGGAGTCGCGCCATTGGTGAAGTTCTTGCCGTGATCCTTGCCCTCTGCAAGCGTTGCCTGTGACGTCCAGAAGGAATTGATTCTGTTGTTCGAATACAGGGAATAGCTCGACACCGAATTGACCGCGCGATTGATGTCACCCGAAGCGCCGAAGGCGCTGTCAAAATCCACCTGCCCTTCATTTTGATAACCGCGAAAGCCGATTTCATGGCCTTCGGCAAGTTTCCGGGAAATCTGCCCGGAAATGCTGGAATTGCGGTAACCGTCGGCATCCGGATTGGCGTTGGGGGCTATTTTGGTGTTGATGGCGGAAAAACCACCGGTCTGGTAATTGCTGACATTGAGACTGAAGCGTGTATCACCGGCGCTGCCCCGGTAACCTGCCGAGGTGCTGCTGCTGCCCCGCGCCCCCAACATCACCTGCGCGTCGGCTCTCGGCTCTCCGCTACCTTGTTTCGTGAATATTTGGATCACGCCGCCCATTGCGCCAGCGCCGTACAGCGCCGAGACATTGCCCCGCACGATCTCGACCCGCTCCACCTGATTGAGCAGAATGCCTTCGATCTGGGTGCTGCCCACCGTAGCCGAGCCCGCGCGCACGCCGTCGACCAGGATCAGCACCTGAGTGCTGGAGGCCCCGCGCAGAAAAACGCCGGTGACATTGCCGACACCGCCGTTCTGCGTGAATTCGAATCCGGCTTCTCTACGTAACAGACTGGGCAGATCGGCCAGCTGCGATTGCTGGATGTCCTTCTGCGTGATGACGGTGATGTGCGCGATGGTATCGGTCAGTTGCTGCTCAAGGCGTGACGCCGTCACCACAACGGCATCGCGCGGACCCGGATCAGCGGATTGGGCCGATGAGTTTGCGGATGAAAAGACACAAAGCGAACTGATACAGCCAATTTGAAACAGGCGATGAATGCCCAAGATGGTTCTCCCTCAACTGGCCTGCGTCCCCGCGGGCCATTGCCAGAAATGAAACGGCAGAGAGAAGTCGAAATGCAAATGCTGCGCAATGACGCGCATAACCGGCATTCCGAAGGCAGCCTCCCGCAACCGCTTCGCATGCTTCTTGGCCGGTCTCCGGACTGACAAGTCTTGATGCGCCGCCTTCCCGTGGCTTTTCGCCGCAGTGGCTCGGGGTTCGGGGAGAACCTCGTTTGACGCACCCGCACTTGCTTACCGTTGCGGGGGCAGTACAGGTTGCCGAAAAAACCGGTCCCTGTTTCCCGTTTCACCCAGGCCGCTTGCGCGGCATGGACACCAAAAAACTGGGCGGATTATAGGCGTTTGAAACAGTCACCTGCAAAATGGTTTTGCATCCGGCAAATGCTGAATAGGGCAGGCTGCGTCGCGGCAATTCCCCGGGCTTCATAGGCAAGGGCTTGCCTTATACTTTCGCCCATCATCCGACCTGGTGCCTCAGAAAATTCCAACCATGGTTCATTCAACGTCTTTGCAGCGGCGGCGCCTGATCACCGCCTGTGCCTGCGGGGTTCCACTCGCGTGGCTCGGAATCAGCACGCGCGCCAGCGCCCAGGAATGCGGCCAGATCCTCGGCGTGGGGTCGCGCTCCGTATTCACCAATGCGGTCTCGGCTGATCAGGTCGAAGCGGCCGCGGCGCAGCAGTACCTTCAGCTGAAACAGGAGGCGGGATCGAAGCGCGCCCTCGCCCCGAATGATCATCCGCAACTCGCGCGCCTGCGCGCCATTGGCGAGCGCATTGTTCCGATTGCCATGGAATGCAATCCGCGTGCCCGACAGTGGAAATGGGAATTCAACTTGATCGGCAGCAACCAGATCAACGCCTTCTGCATGCCCGGCGGCAAGATCGCGTTCTACACCGGGATCCTGGAAAACCTCAGGCTCAACGACGACGAAGTGGCCATGGTGATGGGCCATGAAATCGCGCACGCCCTCCAGGAGCATGCGCGCGAGCAGATGGGCAAGAGCATGGCAACAAGAGGGGTACTCGAAATCGGCGCGGCCCTGCTGGGACTGGGCAATGGTGCGCGCATGCTGGGCGACCTCGGGGCGCAATTGCTATCCCTCAAATTCGGCCGCGATGATGAAACCCAGGCCGACCGCATCGGACTGGTGCTCGGCGCGCGCGCCGGCTATGCCCCGAAGGCCGGAATCACTCTTTGGGAAAAGATGTCGGCGGCGAACAAGGGCGCGCCGCCGCAATTCCTCTCCACCCACCCGAGCAGCCCCAATCGCATTCAGGATATCCGCACGGCCCTGGCCAAGGTGGAGCCTTTGTATGAGCGGGCACCGAAACCTGCGCGGCGGTTCGAACCCGCCCAGCCCCGCGCCAGCAAACAGGGCTGATGACACACGGCGCGATTTGCGGCCTGCCAGACGAGCGTTGCAATCGCAGGGAGATGCGCCGACAATCGCCGCGATCCAATCAGGGGAGGTGCAGCATGAGGATTTCGATCAGGTTTGTATCGATATTGCTGCTGGGCCTTGCGCCCGGCCTGGCGTCGGCGCAAACCGCTTATCCCAATAAACCCATACGACTGATTCTTCCATTCCCCGCGGGCGGCGGACCCGACGTGATCATGCGCCGCACCGGCAACGACTTGCAGCCCCGCCTCGGCCAGCCACTTGTCATCGAGAACCGTCCCGGCGGCAATTTCGTCATCGGTGCCGAAGCCTGCGCCCGCGCCGCCCCCGATGGCTATACGCTGTGCCATATCAACAGCACGCAGATGTCGGTCAACCCTCACGTAATGGCGAAACTTTCCTATGACGTGGAGAAGGACTTCCGTCCCATTACGAATCTTTACGCACTGGTGAGCGGCGTGTTCGTCAGCGCCGCGCTGCCACCCAACAACTTCAGGGAATTCGAAGCCTATGTTCGCTCGCACCCGGGCGGCATCAACTTTTCCACGCACGGCGCCAGCACGCCCACCGACATTTACCGCCAGTGGCTCAACGCCAAATGGAAGACCGACATGGTCGGCATCGGCTACAAGGACGGCACGGCAATGATATCGGCCCTGCTCGCGGGTGACGTCCACTTTGTATGGATAGGGTTTTTCAATGCGCTGGGCCAGATCCAGGCAAAGAAGGTGAAGATGCTGGGCATCAGCAGCGCCAGGCGCTACCCCACGTTTCCGGATGTGCCCACCTTCGCCGAGATCGGCCTCGCCGAAGCGCCGATGACGTCATGGCAGGGCCTCGCCGCGCCAGGCGGCACGCCCGATGCCGTCATTCGCCGCATCAACGGCGAAGTGGTGAAACTGTTTCGCGAACCGGCCTTCGGGGAATTCCTCGTGACCCAGGGCGTTGACAACATGGCGGGCACACCGGACGAGTTTGCCGACTACATCAAGCAGGATCGCGCTCAGGCCGCAGACGTTGTGCGCGCTTTCAACATCCCACGACAATAACAACGGACTGATCATGCAACCAAAATCATGTTTGGCCGGCGCCGTGCTGGCGATATCGTGCCTGGCGCAAGCCCAGGATTTTCCCAACAAGCCAATACGAATCATCATTCCGTTTCCCGCCGGCAACGGCGTCGACGTCAGCGTGAGGCAGATTGCGGCGCGCATACAGCCGATCCTCGGACAGCCGGCCGTAGTGGAAAACCGCCCGGGAGCCTCGGGAATCATTGGCACCGATGTCGCAGCCAAGTCCCCCGCCGACGGCTACACACTGTATGGTGGTCCGATCACCACTGTCGCACTGGTACCTTATCTGTATTCGAAGCTTCCCTTTGACATGGAAAAGGACTTCGCAGCAATCACACAGTCTTCGCTCGCCCGTGCGGCCGTCATGGTGAACGCAGGGGTGCCCGCTGCCAACATCAAGGAACTGATTGAACTGTCCAAAAAACGCCCCCTGAATGTGGGTTCGGTGGGCGTTGGCAGCAACTACCATTTGTACGCGGCCTGGTTTGGGATGCTCACAGGCGCACAACTCAACATCATCCATTACAACACCACCGGCCCCGCGCAGGATCTGGTCGCCGGGCGGCT
This sequence comes from uncultured beta proteobacterium, assembly GCA_903899705.1. Lineage (GTDB taxonomy): Bacteria > Pseudomonadota > Gammaproteobacteria > Burkholderiales > SG8-39 > 2-02-FULL-62-17. The sequence goes on along the minus strand of CAIUKQ010000011.1, from coordinate 12,192 downwards.
GGATTTTGTGATCGACGGCTTTTCGGTCAACGGCGGGAATATCAAGGCCGGCAAGATTCGCGCGCTGGCACAAGCCGGAAAGACACGGCATTCGCTATATCCCGACATACCCACGTTTGCAGAAGCGGGCGTTGCCGAGTTCGAGCCCTATGCCTGGTCCGGATTTTTCGCCCCCACCGGTACGCCGCAGCCTGTCCTGGACCGGCTTGGAGATGCATTAGCGAGAATCATCAAATCGCCGGAGCTTGTTGAGCAATATCGATTGATAGGAACCGAGGCCGTGGGCAGCACGCCGGCCGAATTTTCCGCGTTCGTGAAATCGGAACAAACCAAATGGAGCCGTGTGATTCGCGCGGCGGGCGTCAAACTGGAACAGTGATGGTGAAACACTTTGATCGCGATCCTGATGGCCAATCGTTTTAATACGCAGCCACTGGGCATTAGAAGCGATCAAAGTCGTCCATCAGGGAGCAGACGACTATGAACATAAAATTCCCCGCAAATCTCCTTTGCTGCGTCGTTCTGTCCGCCAGCAATTACGTCTTTGCGCAATCCTATCCATCAAAACCCGTTCGCCTGCTCTCCTATTCCGGTGCGGCCATCGAGACGCTGATGCGCGTGATCGGCCGCGAAATGCAGAATGGCTGGGGCCAGCCGCTGATCATAGAGAACCGCCCGGGAGCCAATGGGATAATTGCCGGCGAAGCCTGCGCACACGCGCCGGCTGACGGCCACACCCTGTGCATGGTCGACCGCACCTTCATTTCGTTGCCGCAAACTGCGGATCAGGTGCCCTTCGACGTTTACAAGGATTTTGCGCCCGTCACCAATATCGTCTATCCGGTGCTCGCACTGGCGGTGCATCCCTCGGCAGGCGCTAACAGTTTCGGCGAATTGATAGCAGCCGCCAAAAAGCGGCCCGGCGAACTGAACCTTGCGTCTCTCGGATGGGGAACCCTGCCGAATCTGTTGCGCGTATGGATGCAGAAAGAATACGGGATCTCCACGATGCAAATTCCTTACAAGAATCCCGGGGCCCTTATGGGGGCCATGCTCGCGGGCGAGACGCATTTCACCTATTTCGGCGTGGCCAACTTTACCCAGCACCATGCCACCGGGAAGCTTCGCGTCATAGCCACCAGTGGCGCGCAACGCTCACCGCTGCTCCCTGAGGTCCCAACGATGTTCGAGCAGGGTGTCAGTGTGGACATGCGGGTATGGTTTGGATGGTTTGCCCCGGTGGGGACCACGCGGGAGGTGCGGGAACGCATCCATCGTGAAGTGCAACGGGTCGTGAATTCCCCCGATTTTCGAGAGAAGAACTTCACCCAGCAGGCGATGGAGGTGATCGGCCAGGGACCAGACGATTTTGCCGCGTTCATCAGGAAAGACGCGCAGACCACCGCGGAACTGCTGAAACTGCTGGGAGCGAAGCCGGAGTAATCAAGGGGACCGGGTGCGAGCGTTGAAAGGATCTCGTGCGCATCCAGCGTGTCACGGCGTTTCTGTTCGCAGAACACCGCTTATTCACAGGATGCCCCGAACCCGAATCATTCAACCCCGCTCGGTCGTATATCCAACGCATCTACCACTTGCGGCCGAGAAACGCGCCATTGGCTTCAAGCCGTGCCTGCAAGGCCGGAATCGAGATGGCTCGCGCTCCAATGCCCTCCTTGATTGCCAGGGCCGCTGCCGTTCCCGCCGCCTGCCCCATCACCAGACAGGGCCCCGAGACCCGGGCCGACGACTGGCCGTCATACGTCATTGACGCGCAGCGTCCCGCGACCAGCAGGTTGTCGATCTTCTCCGGCAGCATCATCCGGTAGGGCATCTGGTTGAAGCCGCGCGAATGCGGCACGTTGGCAAACTTGATGGTCACCCCAGTTGCCGTGTGCGCCTCCACCGGCCAGCCATTGACGCCGATGCTGTCCTCGAAGTCCGCGCATCCGAGGATGTCCTCTTCGGTCAGCATGTATTCGCCCAGGATGCGCCGCGTCTGGCGGATGCCCAGTTGCGCGGCGATGTCAACAATGTAGGCATTCTCGAATCCCGGCGTCACGCTCTTGATGAATTCAAAAACATCCCAGCACTGCCGCCGTCCTTCGACCTCGCCGTAGCTCATCTGCTCGACATTGGTGCCATCCACCGCGGTGCCATCCGGATTTTTCACCAGCGTCGCGTTGGCAACCCATTCGATGTGGTTGATCTGCGGGCGCATCAGCGCTCCCTTGCGCGGAAACTTCCGGCCGCGCGCCTCGGCCTCCTCCATCAGTTTGGGCAGCAGGTTGCGTCCGTCCTTCGCGCGCTCCGGATCGACATTGTTGATACGGAATTTCATCGATGGGTACAGGCTGTTGCCCCTGCCGTCGCCGTACTCGTAGGGCGCGCCCGACCACGCGGCGATGTCGGCGTCGCCCGAGCAATCGATGAACATCTTGCCGCGGATGGCTGCCCGCCCCGATTTGCTCTCGATGAACAGCGCATCGATGCGGTTGGCCGAATCCATGTGCACACCGACACCAAAGGCATGAAACAGGAGCTTCACGCCGCTTTGCTGCATCAATTGATCGAGGACGATCTTGTAGGCCGACAGATCGTAGACCTGCGCCTTGATCATGGAGCGCAGCGAGAGATGCGGGTCCTTCAGGCCCCCCAGCCGCTGCAACCGCTCCTGGATTTCATCGGCGATGCCGTGCACCACCTGCCGGTGCTCGCCGTGCACATTGGCATGCAGGCCGCAAAAATCCGAAATGCAGGCGGCGGTTCCCGAACCGCCCAGGAAACCATAGCGTTCAACGAGGATGGTAGACCGGCCGCTGCGCGCGGCGGCGGCGGCGGCGGCGATGCCCGACGGCCCCCCACCCAGAACCACCACTTCAAATTCACCCATCACCGGGGTATTCAGCGACTCGGTTATCGTTCTAGCATTCATGTCGATTTTGTTCTCACGGTTTCAGCACACGCAGGACCATTCCCGGCAGGCAGCCAGTTTATACTGCGCCCGGCCTGCGGAACCTTCCGGCCAGCCATGCGGAAGGCGCCCGCAATGAAACCGCAATGCGCCCATCCTCCCGGAGGAAATACATGAAAAAACAGGAAAACGACATTTTGACCCAGGTGGGGCCCGGCACACCCATGGGACGGATGCTGCGCCAGTACTGGACGCCAGCCATTCGATCCTCCGCGCTCGAAGCCGATGGTGCGCCGGTGCCGGTGCGTTTGTTCGGCCAGGATTTTGTGGCTTTTCGCACCACGGACGGCAGAGCGGGCTTTATGGACGAAGCCTGCCCGCATCGCGGCGTTTCCATGGCGCTCGCGCGCAACGAGAACAATGGCCTGCAATGCATCTTTCACGGATGGAAGTTTGATGTCACGGGCAAACTGATGGACGCCCCGGCCGAACCCGCGGCACGTCGCGAGAAATTCTGCGCGAGCATCAAGGTCAACCGCTACACCGCCCGTGAAGCCGCCGGCGTGCTCTGGGTGTTTGTCGGCGAAGGCGATGCGCCGAAGTTTCCCGATTTTGAATTTGCCACCGTCTCCGAGGACCAGGTGCACATGCGCCGCGGCGTTCTTCACTACAACTGGCTTCAGGGAGTCGAGGCGCACATCGATTCATCACACGTGCCCTTCCTGCACAGCGGTTACCTGGTGCAGAACAAGTCGGCCGGATTCGTCGAGCAGGGCAACCTGGAGGCGCTGCGCCTCATGCTCCTTGACAAGGCTCCCGAATTCGAATTCGAGACCACACCGTGGGGCCTGCGCGAGGGCGCGCTGCGCGACATCGGCGAGGGACGCGCCAATGCGCGCATCCGCGAAATCGCCCTGCCCTATTTCACCTTCATTCCCGGCCCGCCCAACGGACAGTGTTATGCGCGCATGAGCACGCCGATCGACGATGACACCACCGCCGAGTGGTACATCGTCTACGACCCGGTGCGCCCGATTACCGAGGAGGCGATACGTGGACAGTTCGGCTACATGTCCGATGACCCGGATGACTTCGCCACCAACCTTGGCAGCAGAACCAACCAATGGGGCCAGGATCGCGAAGCAATGAAGGAAGGCCACTTCAGCGGACTCACCAAGGGCATTGCCTTCGAGGATTTCGCCGTGCAGGCCTCCATGGGCCGGCGTGTGGATCGCTCACTGGAGCAACTGGGATCCTCCGACACCATCATCGTCAAGGTCCGCCGCCTGCTCATGGAGGCCGTTGAAGCCTTTCAGCAAGGCCGGCCGGCCCCCTGGAGGGACGGCTTTGACTATCAGAATATTCGTTCACAATCAATTAGTTACAACAAGTCAGAGGACTGGCGGCGCTATGCCTACAAAGGCGCCGAAAACGGCCCTGGCCGCGTTGCCGAAAAGATCTGATGCACCCTTTTCGCGACGCTCGCTTCAATATATCCGGGATTTTTCAATGACAGTAAATACCATTCAAAGGCTCGCGCTTGGCGCACTCATGTTCGCCGGTGCCGTCACCGCACACGCCCAGGACTATCCGGACAAGGCCGTTCGCATCATCGTCCCCACCGCACCCGGCGGAGGAATGGACCGCGTGGCCCGCATCGTGTCCGAGAAACTGCAGGAAAAATGGAGCAAACCCTTCACCGTGGAGAACCGCGCCGGGGCCGGCGGCAACCTGGGCGGTGAACAGGTTTATCGCGCAGCTCCCGACGGCTACACGCTGATGATCTCGGCCACCGGCCCGCTCATCAATAACAAGAATCTCTACGCAAAGCTGAACTACGACTCCGACCGCTTCGTGCCGGTATCGCTGATTGCCGAGAGTCCCCAGGCGCTGGCGGTGTATTCAAAAGTGGAGGCAGCCACCATCCAGCAATTGATCGCGCTCGCGAAGGAACGACCGGACAAGCTCAACTACGGCACGCCCGGCAACGGCACCACGCCGCATTTGTCCGCCGAACTGTTCAAGTCGATGGCGAGCGTAAAAATCGTGCATGTGCCCTTCAAGGGCAGCCCTCCGGCCTTTGCCGCGCTGCTGGGCGGGCAGATCGACATGCTGTTCGATGCCATCGGCACCATGCTGCCGCATATCAAGGCCGGCACCATAAGGCCCTTGGCGGTCTCCGGCGCAAAACGCCACCCCTCGCTGCCCGATGTGCCCGCGTTGAATGAAATCCTGCCCGGCTACATCGCCCTCACTTGGTACGGCATGGCCGGCCCGCCCGAACTGCCTGTCGCAATCGTCAACAAGCTTGCGATCGCCATTGCCGACATCGTCAAACAACCCGAGGTGCAGAAGCGCATGCGTGAAATCAGCACCGAACCCATTGGCAGCACGCCCGCGGAATTCGCGCAGTTCATGAAGCGCGAGCGGGAGGTGTGGGGGAATGTCATACGCAGCAACGGCATCACGGCCGATTGATCTTTCCAGTGGTGTATTCCATAAGACCGAAGGAGCGCAAGTAGTTCCACGGTGGGCTTGAGGTTCGAAGCTGGATTCAGTAAATTGGCGCTCGCGGCCTGCCCAGGCAACCGGACACCGCGTCCATCTGAATCTTTGGAGGGATTCATGCTACTGCGCAGCTCCACTCGACGTCGCATGTTAAAGGCCGGCATAGCCTCCGCGTCGTTGTTCCTTCCCGCCCCCTACGCCTGGGTGTGGGCTCAGTCTGAAGGCACGCTGAAGCTGCTGAAATTGCCGAAGATTGCGCTGGTGCTGGGCAACAGCCGATACAAGGATGCCCCTCTTGCCAATCCGGCCAACGATGCCAAGGCGATCGCCGATACGCTCAGAACCACCGGATTCAACGTGACTCTGAAGATGGATGCGGCGCATGCAGACATGGCGGCAGCGGTGCAGACCTATACAGCCGCGCTGGCGACGACCAAAGGCGTGGGGCTTTTCTACTATGCCGGCCACGGTATCCAGCTCGCCTGGCGCAACTACATGCTGCCCGTGGACGCCGATATCGGCACCATCGCCGACATCCAGAAACAGGGCGTCGAGGTCAATGCACTTCTGGAGGGGATCACCAAGGCCTCCAATGCGATGAACATCATCATCCTTGACGCCTGCCGTGACAATCCGTTCGGAAGCCTGAAAGGCATCGAGCAGAAAGGCCTCAGTCAGATGGATGCGCCCAACGGCACGCTTCTGGCCTACGCCACCAGCCCCGGCAACGTGGCCAGCGACGGCGAAGGGTCGAACGGCCTGTACACCGAGAACCTGCTGCGCGAAATAAAGGTGCCCGAGGCCAAGGTCGAGGATGTGTTCAAGCGTGTGCGCCTTGGTGTTCGCCTGAAATCCAAGGGTGCACAGGTGCCGTGGGAGAGCACGTCGCTGGAGGAGGACTTCTGGTTCGTCCCACCCCGCTCGCTGGCGGTTATTGCGGAGGAGGAAATTCAGCGCCAAAGGAAGGAACAGCAGGCGCTGCTTGAAAAGCGCCTCTCCGAAGAGACGGCCGAACTCAAGAGAAAGCTGGAGCAAGCCGCAAAGGAGTCGAAACTCGCTGCGGAACAGGCGGAGCAGCAGCGTCAGCAGGAACTGGCAGCGATTGAGCAGAAGCGGATTACCGACGAGGCGCGGAGAAAGCGCGAGCAGGAGTTGGCCCTGGCCGAAGCAAAGAAGGTGCAGGAGCAAGCCGAACGGGCGCGGCGCGAAGAGCAGGCACGGCTCGAGGCGAAGCGTGCCGATGAAGAAGCTGCGCGCAAGCTGAAGGAAGAACTCGCCGCACTTGAGCAGCGGAGAAAGCAGACGGAAGAGGAGCGACTGCGCCGCGAGCAGCAGACATTGGCAGAGGCCCGTGCCGCGGAGGAAGCGGCGGCACGCAAGTTGAAGGAGGAAGCTGCACTGAGGGAGCGGCAACTCGCCCGCGAGGAAGAGGAGCGCCGCCGCAGGCAGGCCGCCGCGCCCGTCGTCATTTCGAAACCCAGTACCGAAGAACTAAACCGCCGATACGCGGAAGAGTCTTCGATCTGGGAAAAAATAAAGGCGAGTCAGGTGACCGGGCCGCTGGAAGATTACCTGCGGCGATTCCCGAGCGGCTATTTCTCCGAATTGGCGCAGGCACGCCTCGACCAGTTGCTGGCCCGGGAGGGCGAGAAAAAAATCACCATCGTGTCCGACGCACGCAACCCCTACAGCAAGGGCGTCGGCGTTACCGACACCAATTACAAGATCGGCGACTCCTATGTCTATCAGGTCAGCGATCTGCTCACGAAGGTGGTGGGTACCCGGATTACCGAGACCGTTACACAAATTACCGATACGGAAATCGTGTACAGCAATGGCGTAATCAGGGATCGCCTGGGCAATGGCATTCGCGCCCGAGATGGCATTCAATACTCGGCGAACCAGACGTATCCGGCGGAATACCTGGTGGGAAAAAAATGGAGTTTCCGGGGCAGCTTTCGCGACCAGGGGCGGGTCGGCGATCTTTCAAAGGAATGCCGGGTCACCGGCCGCGAGCGGATTACCGTGCCCGCCGGAACCTTTGACGCGTTCAGAATAGAAGGCAACGGCTTGTTCAACATCAGCGGGTTTAGCGGCAGTACCCAAAGCGTATACTGGGCCGATCCGAATCAGGTCCGGTTGGTCATCGCCAACGAAGATCTGCGCCGAATCGGCGGAAGAATCATCAGGTCCGAACGCTACGAACTGATGTCATATCAGCAGAGTTAAGGCCATATCAAATTAAGAACGCAATGGTGGTATCGAGAAGGCAGTTTTTCAGATTCACCCTTGCCACCGCATCGCTGTTCCTCCCGGCGCCGTTTGCCTGGGTGTGGGCGCAATCCGAAGGGACGATGAAGCTGCTGAAGCTGCCCAAGATCGCTTTGGTCATGGGCAACAGCAATTACAAGGGGGCACCGCTCGCCAATCCGGCCAACGACGCGCGGGCGATGGCGGCGGCGCTCAAGGCCACCGGGTTTGACGTCACGCTCCGGATGGACGCCGGCCGCAGCGACATGGCGTCCGCCGTTCAGACCTATTCCACCGCTCTGGCCTCGACAAAGGGCGTGGGCCTTTTCTACTACGCTGGCCACGGCGTTCAGCTCGCCTGGCGCAACTACATGATGCCGGTGGATGCCGACATCAACACCATTGCGGATATTCAAAATCAGGGCTTGGAGGTCAATGTTCTGCTCGCGGGCATCACCAAGGCGGCCAATGCGATGAATATCATCATCCTCGATGCCTGCCGCGACAATCCTTTTGGCGACCTTAAGGGCATCGAGCAAAAGGGCTTGAGCCAGATGGATGCCCCCGAGAGCACCCTGCTCGCCTATGCCACCAGCCCGGGCAATGTGGCCAGTGACGGGGAAGGTTCGAATGGCCTGTACACGGAAAACCTGCTTCGCGAGATCAAGGTGCCCGAGGCCAAGGTTGAGGATGTGTTCAAGCGTGTGCGACTAAGCGTACGGCTGAAATCCAAAGGTGCGCAGATTCCCTGGGAAAGCACGTCTCTGGAGGAGGACTTCTGGTTTGTTCCTCCAAGGTCCCTTGCAATCATTGCGGAGGAAGATGTACAGCGGCAACGCAAGGAGCAGCAGGCATTGCTTGATAAACGACTCGCCCAAGAAGCGGCGGAGCGCAAGCGAAAGCAGGAAGAAGCCTTGCGCCAGGCGAAGCTTGACGCCGAGCAGGCGGAGCGACAACGGCAACAGGAACTGGCTGCACTGGAACAGAAGCGGATCGCGGAAGAGGCCGAGCGAAAACGCAATGTCGAACTAGCGCTGAAGGATGCGCAGCGCGCGGCCGAAGAGGTTGAGCGCAAACGCAGGCAGGAGCAGGCCTTGCGCGAGGCGAAGCTCGCCGAGGAAGAAGCGGCACGCAGGCAGAGGGAGGCACTCGCAGCGATTGAAAAGCAGCGGGCGCAGGAGGAAGCCGAACGCAGGCGCCGGGAGGAACAGGCCCTTCGCGAAGCGCGGCTTGCCGAGGAAGAAGCGGCACGCAGGCAAAGGGAAGAACTCGCGGCCCTCGAAAAGCGGCGGCTCGAGGAAGACCTGGAACGCAAACGCCGGCAAAGCGTCGTGGCTGCCCCCGATCCGGCAGCGGAGGCGGAACGCCGGTTTCAGCAGGAACTTGCAATCTGGGAGAAGGCAAAAAACTCGAAAGGTCCCCAGGCCTTCGAGGATTACCTGTTCCGGTATCCCAGCGGACAGTTTTCGGAGCTTGCGCAACTGCGTCTGGACCAGGAACTGGCACAGGCCGGTGAAAAAAAGGTCCTGATCGCCTCCTCCCAGGGAAATCCGTTTACCAAAGGTTCCTCCACTGCCGACACCAACTACAAGATCGGGGACTCCTATACGTATCGCCGACTGGACATCATCTCCCGGGTGGAACAGGGCCGCTACACCGAGCAGGTCGTGCAGATCACGGATCAGGCCATAACCTTCTCAGGCGGCACCACCATTGATCTGCTGGGCAACTCCCTTCGCGCCCGGGACGGCAGAACGTACGGTGACAATCAGAACAGTCCGCTGGAGTTTGCCGTGGGGAAACGATGGTCGACGCGATTCAAGGTTACCAGCGGCGGCCGAACCGGAGAGGGCGAGCAGGAATTCCGGATCACCCGACGCGAACAGATCACGGTACCAGCGGGCACCTTCAATGCCTTTGTCGTGGAGGGTTCAGGTTTTGCCCGGGGTACCCGTCCTGATGGCCGGCCGGTGGATTCACGGAGTACGCGCTGGTTCGCACCGGAATACTCCCGCCGCCCCGTTGCAGCGGAAGACAATCGCAGGGCCGGATCAAACATCATTGCACTCGATCGGGTGGAACTGGTCTCATTCAATCAGTCATAGTCCGTCATCGACTGCATTGCCGCCTGAATCCGCCGCCTCCCCGCGTTCGGAAAATTCCGTCGGGTTATCATCGCCCGGCAAGCAAAACACCTGCTTTATTTCCGGGAGAAAACCATGCCACGCTCGCTTCTCGCGCTAGCAACCGCCGCAATCCTGACGGTCAGCCCGGCGGTGCTTGGCCAGGGCTATCCCGCAAAACCCATCCGCCTCATCGTTCCCATCGTCCCCGGCGGCAGCGTTGACCTGATCGCGCGGCGTTTCGCCCAAAAGATGACCGAGTCCATCGGGCAGCCGCTGGTGGTGGAGAATATTTCCGGTGCGAGCGGCACCATCGGTTCGCTGCAGGTGGCGCGCGCCGCGCCGGACGGATACACCGTCATGTGGGCCACCGTGGGCGAGACCGTCGTCTACCGCTACATGTCACGAAACCAGCCCTATGATTCGGTGAAGGATTTCACCCCGCTGATGGCGGCCGTGTCCGGTGTCACGCTGCTTGTGGCGCATCCGTCCACGCCGGGCAACAACCTGCGTGAAATGATCGACTACGCGCGCGCCAATCCGGGCAAGCTCGCCTATGCGAGCGCGGGCATCGGCTCCTACTTTCACATGACCGGGGAAATGTTCAAGAGCGCGGCAAAGCTGGATATCCTCCACGTCCCCTACAAGGGCGTGCCGCCGGCGCTCAACGGCATTGCCGGCGGCCAGGTGCAGTTGATGTTCGTATCGGTTGCCTCGTCACAGCCATTCGCTAACCGGCTTAAGATCATCGGGGTGAACGAGCCCAAGCGCTACGCGGCAATGCCCGATGTGCCCGCCATCGGCGAAGTGGTTCCCGGTTTCGAGAAGCTGCCCACGTGGTATGCCTTCTTCGGGCCGGCCGCGATGCCGCGTCCCATCGTCACCCGGCTCAACGCCGAGATGAACAAGGCGCTTGTCTCACCCGACATGCGCCAATACCTCGACTCGATCGGATTCATTCCGCTGGGCGGCCCCCCCGAAGAACTGGGCGCCTCCCTGCAAAAAGGCATTGCGATCTATGGCGAAGCCGTCAAACTCGCCGACCTGAAACCCGAATAGCCAACCCTTCACTCCACCAGGAAACTGCCATGGCCCCTTCGCTTCCGCTGCCTCCCGTCTCTTCGCCCCTCCTGCAACTGCCGCGCATCCAGTTTGCATTTGGCGCCATCAACATGCTGCCCGCGGAACTTGCGCACCTGGGCGTGAAGAACCCCCTGTTCCTCACCGACAAAGGGCTGGTCGCGGCGGGCGTATTCGACAAGGTGCGGGCCGCCATGCCGAAGGGCGCGGACCTCGTCGTCTACGACAGCATCCCCGAGAACCCCACCGTGGCCGGTGTGGAAGCAGCACTTGCGCTGTATCGCGAGCGCGGCTGCGATGGCGTCATCGCAGTCGGCGGCGGATCGGTGATTGATTCGGGCAAGGCCACCGCCGTCATGGCGACCCATCCGGGCAAACTGCCCGAGTATTTCCGCAAACCCGAAAAGATCGGCCCGAATGTCGCAACGCTGGTGGCCATCCCCACCACCTCGGGCACCGGCAGCGAGGTGTCGCGCGGCGCGGGCATCCATGCCACACCGACCAGCCGTGGCGAAGGCATCAACGGTCCCTACATCGTACCCAAGCTCGCCATCTGCGATCCGGAACTGACCTTCTCGCTCCCAAAACACCTCACGGCCGCCACCGGCATGGATGCCCTCTCGCATGCGGTGGAAAATTACCTCGCCAAGGGCAACAACCCGCTGGGCGATGCGATCGCGCTCGATTCGATACGCCGTGTGTTCGCGTGGCTGCCCAAGGCGGTCGCCAATGACCGCGAAGGCCGCTATCACATGATGATGGCCTCGATGCAAGCGATGATGCCCTGCAAGGGGCTGGGCGCTGGTCACGCGCTGGCCAACACCTTCGGCGATCAGGGCCTGCACCACGGAACGTTGGTGACCCTCGCGCTGCCGGCGGTGCTGCGCCGCCTTGATCCCTACGTCAATGACAAGCTCAAGGCAATGGCGGAGGCCATGGGCCTGGAAAAGGGCCGCCATGCGGCCGCCGGCATTGCAGAGATGAATGAACGGCTGGGGTTGCCGGTCAATATGAAGAAATACGGCTACAAGGTGGTCAACCTCGATGAGCTAGCCGACGACGCGCACAAGAGCTGGTTCAACCACACGGCGCCGCACCACCCTTCGCTCGCCGAGTACCGCGAAATCATCGAGGAAGTGCTGGGCTGACCATGGCACAGCGACGGTCAGTTAATATTTACAAATCAGATTGTTAGGGAAACACTGAACAAGTTCCCGATTGCGTTGTCAAAGTAAGGTGCGCAAACGGGAGGGTTGAATTGTGAAGCAAATGACACTGGCGGCGGCGAAAGGATTCGAGGTGCACGGTAGAGCTACCCGT
>CAIUKQ010000010.1 GCA_903899705.1 uncultured beta proteobacterium | reverse complement strand
TGGCAGCCGCTGGCGGCGCAGGATTATCCGGCGAAGCCCATTCGCATGGTGATCCCCAATTCACCCGGTGGCGCGTTGGATGTGGCCGCGCGCCTCACCCAGCCGCGCATGATGGAACTGCTTGGCCAGTCAATTGTGCTTGATCATCGCATTGCCGCCGGCGGCGTGGTGGGCACCAACCAGGTGGCGCAGTCGCCGGCCGATGGCTACACGCTCATCATGGTATTTGACAGCTTTGTCACCAATCCCTTCCTCTTCAAGGATGTGCAATACGATCCGGTGAAGGATTTCCAGCCGATCAGCCAGGTGGTCAACGGGATACAGGTGCTGGCGGCGAATCCGGGCGCCGGCGCGAAAAATTTCGCAGAATTCCTGCAACTCGCGAAATCCAAAGGGGCGGCGCTTGATTTCGCCACGGCCGGTCCGGGGACATCCAGCCGCTTCAGCATTGAATTTTTCAAACAGGCCACTGGCATCGATTCGACACTCATCCATTACAAGGGCGGCGGTCCGCTGGTGACCGCGCTGATGGGCGGGCAGGTGCCGGTCACCATCATCACCCTGGGCGTGGTGATGCCGCAGCTGAAAGGCGGCAAGCTGCTTCCACTGGCGGTGACGTCGTCGCGCCGCGCAAAGCTCCTGCCTGATGTGCCGACGGTGGCCGAGACCTATCCGGGATTCGAGGCGCAGTCCTGGCTCGGGCTGCTTGCGCCCGCCGGTACGCCGCGGCCGATTGTCGATCGCCTGAACAATGCCATGGTGAAAACCCTGGCCGCCGTTGATGTGCGCGAGAAGTTCGAATCGCAGGCGTACGAAGTGGTCGGTGGAACCCCAGAAGCCTTCGGGGCATGGATCAAAAATGAATCGGGCAAGTTAGGTCGCCTGATCAAGGAGCGCAACATCAAACTTGATTGAGACTCCACCGGTCCCATCGTGGCGTGCCTGTAACTAATTGAATTTAATAATAAATTTAAACATGGGCGCGCCACGGTTTTTCCCATGCCGGTCCTAAACCGTGGTACGTCCCCTATTTCTTCAGGAACAATATTTGATGGAACACAGCACCACCTTTCGCTCCGGCGATCTGACACTCGCAGGCGTTGTTCATGTGCCGGATGACATGAAGCCCGGCGAGAAGCGCCCCGCCATCATGGTGTTGCACGGGTTCGGCAACAACAAGGACTCGGCCAACTCCATCAATCCCTGCAACCTGCTCACGCGCCTGGGATACGTGACTTTCCGTTTCGATTTTCGCGGCTGCGGCCAGAGCGAGGGTGAACGCGGCATGGTGATTCCGCTGGAGCAGGTGGAAGACATCCAGGCCGCGGTCACGTATATGGAGACACGCCCCGAGGTGGATGCCAGGCGCATCGGCGTGGTGGGATCATCCTTTGGCGCCGCGGTCGCCATTTACGCCGGCGGCGTCGACAAGCGCATTGCCTGCGTGATCTCCTCGGGCGGTTGGGGCCACGGCCAGGAAAAATTCCGCAAGCAGCACCCCACGCCCGAAGGCTGGGCGAAATTTTCGGCCATGCTGGAAGAAGGCCGCCGCCACCGCGCGCGCACGGGAAAATCGCTGATGGTGGATCGCTACGACATCGTGCCCATTCCGGCGCATCTGCGCAATCACCTCAACCCCACGGCGCACTACAAGTTTCCCGCCGAGGTGGCGCAGGCCATGTACAACTTCAACGCCGAGGATGTGGTGGCCGATATCTCGCCGCGTCCGCTGCTGCTGCTGCACAGTTCCACCGATTCGGTGACGCCCACCGAGCAGTCGTTGCGCCTGTTTCAGCGCGCGGGCAAGCCCTGTGACCTGCATCTGTTCTCCGAGACCGATCACTTCATGTTTCATGAAGACAATGTGCGCGTGATGCAGGTGCTGCGTCCGTGGCTTGCGGAATTCTTTCCCGTGAAGGGCGCCTGAGTGGCC
>CAIUKQ010000009.1 GCA_903899705.1 uncultured beta proteobacterium | reverse complement strand
CTCATGGAGGCGATTCGCGCCGAGCTGGCCTCTCTGGGCGAAGAACGTGTCGTCCGGGAAACCGGGCGGGCCATGCGCGTGTTCGATGAGTTCGCTCCCCAGCAGGGCATTCTGCGCGAAGCCCTGCCATCCGTCGTCGGGAACGCAATCCGGCCGGAATGGGTGAATCTGCCGGCGGAGTCCTCGCTTGTCGCCGCCCCGGATATCCATGCCGCAGGCAACAGCGTCCAGTCAAACACGGGTTACTGGCGGACGCAGCGTCCCATCATCGATTACAACCTGTGCAATCGCTGCAGCTGGATATGCTCAACCCTTTGTCCGGACAGCGCCATTCGGGTTGACGCCAATCACTCGCCCGCGATCGACTACGATCATTGCAAGGGTTGCATGGTGTGCGTGACGGTATGTCCGCGCCATGCAATCGAAATATTTCCGGAGCGCGGCGTGGAAGCCGGGCCATTGGCACCGGCGGCGACATGAGCCGCAGCCTCATCACCGGCAACCGGGCCGCCGCATGGGGGGCAAGGCTGGCCAATGCCGACTACATGCCGGCCTTTCCGATCACGCCGCAAACCGAAATCATAGAAACGCTGGCCGCATGGAACGCGAGCGGGGAGGCACGCGCGAAGGTGGTGATGCTTGAATCCGAGCATTCCATGCTGACGGCGGCCGGCGCCGCCGCGGCCACCGGGGTGCGCGTGTTTACCGCGACCTCGAGCCAGGGCCTGCTCTATGCCATGGAAATGATGTATGCGACGGCGGGTTGGCGGGCCCCTTACGTGATGGTCAACGTATCGCGCGGTGTTGCAAGCCCGGTGACGCTGGAATCCGATCACAACGATGTGCTTGCGGCGCGCGACAGCGGATTCCTGCAGATCCACTGCGCAACCTGCCAGGAAGTGCTCGACGCGGTATTGATCGCCTACCGGCTTGGCGAAGACTGCAGGGTGCGCCTGCCGGTGCTGGTCAACCAGGACGGCTTTTACCTTTCCTTTACCCGCGAGCCGGTGTTGATACCGGAGCCCGAAGCGGTCAATCGCTTTTTGCCGGCATTCGATCCCATGGGCATTGAATTCAGGGCAAGCCGTCCCGTTTCGCAGGCGGTGGCCGTGCTCGGCGGATCGCCGTATTCGTATTTTCGCTATGAAATGCATCTGGCTGCGCAGGCAGCGCTCACCGTCTTTGACGAAATCGCAGTGGAGTTCCGGGATCAATTCGGCCGCGACTATCCCCAGGTGGATGCCTCTCGTTGCGACGATGCGCAGGTGGTCTTTTTCATGACCGGCGCGTTATCGACTAAGGCGAGGGCCGCGGTCGACAGCCTGCGCGAAGCAGGACGGAAGGTGGGACTGGTAAGGCCGCGTCTTTACCGCCCGTTTCCGCGCGATCGCCTGAGAACCCTGATGCAGGGAAAGCATGCCGTTGCCGTCATCGACCAGAACATTTCCCTGGGCAAGGGCGGCGTTCTTGCCACCGAACTGGCATCCGCGCTTTACGGCATGGAGGCCGCTCCGCTGATTGTTGAATTCATTGGAGGATTGGGCGGTCGCGACATCCCGGAGGAGGAATTTTTCGAAATGGCCACTGTCGCCGCGCAGGCCGCGGAGGCCGGGCAGGTCCCGGTTCCGCGCCTGTTGTTTTCCGCTGGGGAATTGCGTGAGGTGCGCAAATTGCAGCAGATTGCCCGGACAGAACGCGGCGAATTGCGGGGGGCGCCTTGACCTCGGACGCCATCCGCGGCATGAAGGATCTCCCCTCGGCCCATCTCCTGGGCGGCGGTGCCGGGCTTTGCGCCGGCTGCGGCGGCATGGCGGTGCTGCACCAGATTTACGACCTGCTCGGCCCGAAAACCGTGTTCGTCAACGCGGCGGGTTGCATGACCTTGCTGGCGAGCTATCCGTTCACGCCCTTTCGCGGCGGGTGGCTGTTCACGGCCATGGCCAGCGCCCCTGCCGGTGCGCAGGGCGTGCGTGATGCCCTCGACATCCTGGTGTCCTCGGGACGACTTGCCGCAGAAGAGGACATGACCGTTGTGGTGCTGGCGGGCGACGGGTCGTCCTACGGCATGGGACTGTCTGCCACTTCCGCGGCGATCGAGCGCGGACTGGATTTCATTTATCTGTGCTACGACAACGAGGGCTACGGCAATACCGGGCAGCAAACTTCAGCCGCGACGCCGCACGGGGCGCGCACCGCAGACAGTGCCCGAGGCTGGTCCGGCGCGAAAAAGGATCTGTTCGCCATCTGGGCGGCGCACCGGCCCGCCTATTGCGCGACGGTGGTGGGCGCGGAGCCGCTGGATCTGGCCCGAAAAATCGAGAAGGCGGCAAAGCTGAAGGGACCGCGCCTGATTCATGCGCTGGCCCCCTGCCCGCCGGGCTGGGACTTCGAGGCGAAGGAAATGGTGGACATCGGGCGTCTGGCGGTGAGCACCGGGGTCTGGCCGCTCAAGGAATACGAAAACGGGCGGACCCTGCACACGCGCATTCCCAGGCCAAGAGTGCCTGTGGATCGCTACCTGCAGCACCAGGGCCGCTTCGCGCATCTGTTTGCGCCGGGGCGTCAGGATGCGGAAATCGCACGCATCCAGTCGGATGTGGATGCTTATTGGGAAGGCGTGGTGGCCGGCTGAAGCTTTCGCAGGAAAACCGGGCGGGCTACCGGGCCTGAAACTGGAAAATGGCGTGACATTCATTGCAGCCCTGCATGACGACTCCGAGCTGCCGCAACGTTTCCCGGCTGCTGCGCGATCTTTCGGCCGTCGAAGCCAGTTCATCGACTGTGGCGTGGGTTGCCCGCCAGTAGGTCTTGTAAGCCGCGGGAAGTTTCGCCTCGAGGTTGGGCGGCAGTGGCGAGGAACTCATGGCGGGTATGCGGCTGCGCGCCACCTTGGCGACGGTGTCGAAATCATCGCGGCTCAGCGCATCGCTGGTGACCCAGATCATGTCCAGGTAGTAGCGCATTTCATTGAGCATGAATTCGCGCTCCGGAGGAGACAGTGTCACCACATTGCGCTGTGCGGTGGGATAGCTGAATTTCAGGCCGCTGGGTTCCGGCTTCACTACATCGGCAGTTTTGGGGGCCTCTGCGCAGCCGGCCATCGATAGCGCAATCAAAAGGGCATAGGTCAGCAGCTTGATCTTCAAATCTGTTTCCTTTTTGAATTTAAAGGATTCAAACCCCAAGTCGATGTGACGATGAACGTCATTTGTGGCACTCGGTACAAGGCTTGAAATTGTTTTCGTGGTGGCAGGCCGCGTAACACCATTGGACTTCGGGTTTTGGCTGCGCGGCGATTGCGGCCGCGACCGGCGGCAGGGCATGGGCCTGATGGCAGTTGGTGCAGTTGGGGATGGCGCTGGCGTCTGATTTGTTGTGCGGCGTAAACCGGTGCGGCGTTTCCTTTTCGCCGCTCTGGGCAATGTAGCCTTCGGTGTTTTTTGCCAGCGCGTCGTAGGGGCCGTGACACGCGATGCACTGTTCCTTGGACGGTGGTGGCTCCGCTGCGATGGCGGAGGAGGACTTTGAAAACGGAGGACCATCGAAAATCCACAATGCAAAAACAAGGATAGCGAGGGCCGCGAGACCCAATGTCAGAAACCTGAATCGTGCCTGATTCGCCATGAACGTTTATTCCCGCAATCAATCTATAAAAACGGGGGCGGATGACTTTTCGCCCCCTCCTGACGGGAAGGCGGTCAGGCCCTGGGTTCCGCCGCGGCCGCCTGTCCCGCGATGTAACCCTGGGCGGCGCACCTTGCAAGGCCGTGCTCGCTGAAACCGCCGGCCGATTCACCGCCGCAGTACAGCCCGGGAATGACATTGCCGTTCATGTCCATGACTTGGCATTTGGCGTTGATGCGCATTCCCGCACGCGCGTCATGCACCACCGGCGTTGCCCATGCGGCATAGAACGGCGGCTTGGAAATTTTGAACAGGGGCTTGGGTTTGCCGAAGTCGTCATCCTTGCCCGAATCGACGAAGGAGTTGTAGCGCGCGACGGTGTCCTCCAGTATTTGCGAGGGCATGGGCAGGCGCTGGTACTTCATCTTCACGTTATTGGCCAGTTCGGCCAGCGTGTCGCCCTTGAAGAAGAAGCCGTTGGTGTCCACGTTTGGCGGAGCGGGATTCCATTTTTCCCGG
Organism: uncultured beta proteobacterium; assembly: GCA_903899705.1. Lineage (GTDB taxonomy): Bacteria > Pseudomonadota > Gammaproteobacteria > Burkholderiales > SG8-39 > 2-02-FULL-62-17. Next base: position 33 of record CAIUKQ010000009.1, on the reverse strand, counting down.
GCCACGGCATCGGCGTCGAAAATTGCCCAGATG
>CAIUKQ010000008.1 GCA_903899705.1 uncultured beta proteobacterium | reverse complement strand
GTCCCCGTCCGCGTCGGAATCATTGGACAGGATGTTGCGGCCCAGATCAAAGGTCGCGGCTTCCAGCATCCCTGCCGTCCCCTGCTGCAGGTAATGCAGATTGCCCGCCAGCTCCGACACGGTCATCGTGATCGTGTCGTCGATCACCGTCGGGGCATGATTGGCCGTAAAGCCGATCGGATCCACGATGACGCCGTTGGCGGACAAGTCGGAGTCGCCGCGCTGGCCATCGACAAAGTTCAGCGTGACCGAAGACGACCCGATCTGCGCGCCGGTGCCGGTCGCCGGATCGAAATCGAACGCGTACCAGTGCGGGGTCGGGTTGCCGGGTTCGGGGCCGTACTTGTAGGCGGTATGCAGATCGGTACCCGCGGGCAACAGGAACGACACGCTGGCCGAGCCGCCCGGTTGCACGCCCTGGATGGAAAAACTGAATTCGCCCAGCGGGAATTCGGCTGACGCGGGTGCGCCGGGATCCAGCGCCGCCGTATTCGATACGTTGGTCAGCGTCGTCCCGGCGTCGCTCACCAGGGTGACGTACTGTCCGGTAGCGGCGTCCACCACCGACACCACATTGCCCTGCAATTTGTCCGCGATGCCGTCGTTGTTGGCGTCGCCGCCATTGGGCGTGGCCGCTTCCACCTCGTCGAGAACGCCGTCGCCGTCGCTGTCGGCCTGCACCGTGATCGACACGGTCGCGGGATTGGACTGATTCAGTCCGTCCGACGCCGCATAGGTAAAGGTGTCCGTCCCGGAGAAACCTGTGTCAGGTGTGTAGGTGAGGGTGCCGTCGGCGTTGGTGGTGAGCACGCCATGCGCCGGGCCGTTGACGATGGCGCCGATGGACAGGCTCGAGCTATCGACATCCGCATCGTTCGCGAGCAAATCGGCCGCTGCAAACGTGACGGATTTTCCCTGCGTCACGGTGAGGCCGTCGTCTGCTGCCACCGGCGCGTCATTGGTGCCGGCGATATTCACGGTCACGCTGGTGGTGGTGCCGTCGGATGCCGCGACGCTGAATGTTTCCGTATAGGTCTGGCCGGAGGCGAATTCGTTGTGTGCGGCGTTCGCGGCGTAGATCCAGGCACCGTCGGCGCCGATTGAGAATGTCCCGTACGTGCCCGGTGTTCCGGACTGCGCGACGAAAGTTGTTGCGCTGTCTGCGTCGCTCAGTGCCAGCATGCCGGAGGTGCTGATAGCCGCAGCGGAATCGCCTTCGTTGACATTGGCGGTCGCGCTGGTTAGCGACGCAAGGTCATCCGATCCGTTGATGGTCACCGTAACGACCTGCTGCGTTCCATCCGCCGTCTTGACGGTGAAGGTGTCGGTGTAGGTCTGGCCCGCCACGAATTCGTTGTGCGCGCTGCCGGTGGCGTAGGTCCAGTGGCCGGTCGCATCGATCGCGAAGGTGCCAAAGCCGTTGCTGCCCGCCACTGCGGTTTGCGCAATGAAGGAGGCAGCGCTGTCGATGTCGGTCGCGGTGAGCGTCCCCGAAGTGCTGAGTATTGCGTCGGTTTCGGTCAACGTCGCGGTTGAGGCGCCGCTGATCACCGCCGCGTCATTCGTGCCCGCGATGCTTACCGTCACTACCTGCGCTGTTCCATCCGCCGTCTTGACGGTAAAGCTGTCGGTGTAAGTCTGCCCCGCGGTAAATTCGTTGTGCGCGCTGCCCGTGGCGTACGTCCAGTGGCCGGTCGTATCGATCGCGAAGGTGCCGAAGCCATTGCTGCCCGCCACTCCGGTTTGCGCAACGAAGTTGGCGGCGTTGTCGAAGTCGGTCGCGGTGAGCGTTCCCGAGGCGCTGAGCGTTGCGTCGGTTTCGGTCAGCGTCGCGGTTGAGGCACCGCTTATTACCGCCGCGTCGTTGGTACCCGCGATGCTTACCGTCACCACCTGCTGCGTTCCATCCGCCGTCTTGACGGTGAAGCTGTCGGTGTAGGTCTGGCCCGCCACAAATTCGTTGTGTGGGGTGGTCGTCGCGTAGGTCCAGGTTCCGCTTGCGTTGATGGAGAAGTTGCCGAAGCCGTTCGATCCCGCAACATTGCTCTGCGCGACAAACGTCGCCGGGCTGTCGATGTCGGTCGCCGTGAGCGTCCCTGAGGCACTGAGTATGGCGTCGGTCTCGGTCAACGTCGCGGTTGATGCACCGCTGATCACCGCCGCGTCATTGGTGCCCGCGATGCTCACCGTCACCACCTGCTGAGTGCCATCCGCCGTCTTGACGGTGAAGCTGTCGGTGTAGGTCTGGCCTGCCACGAATTCGTTATGCGCGGTGGTTGTCGCGTATGTCCAGGTTCCGCTCGCGTCGATGGAGAAGGTGCCGAAGCCGTTGCTGCCGGCCACGCTGGCTTGCGCGACAAATGCGACGGCTGTCGATCCGTCGGTGGCGTGCAAAGCTCCGGTTGCGTTCAAAACGGCATTGGTCTCGACCAGGCTTGCCGAGGTCGAGCCTGTGATGACAACGCCGCCCCCGTTGGCGATGCCGGTGACATTGATCGTCGCATGCTGATGGACGGCGGCGCCGAATTCGTCGATCACGTCGTAATTGACCACGATGGTCTGGACCTGGCCTTGCGCCAGCGGCCGGAATGCTGCGTTGGTCGGATCAATACGCAGTGTGTGATCGTCAAGCAGACTCAAGCCCGGGACCAGCCCTGTGACGTTGCCTAGATGCAGAACCGCGCCGTGGTCGATATCGCTTGCGCCTTGCAGGAGGTTCAACTGGAAGGCCGAGTCGCCCTCGTGGGTCGCGGCGCTCAGCGCCCCCGAGACGATGGGCGCGTCATTGGCGCCAGTGACATTGATCGTGAGTTGCGAGGACGCGCGGCCACCATTGCCGTCCACCGCGGTATAGGTGAACAAATCGGCGACAGACTCACCTTGCGCAAGGGACTGCACCGCCGACGAGGCGTTATTCAGCGTGTAGGTATAGCTGCCATTGCCGCGCAAAACCAGTGTGCCGTACTGGCCGACAAATGTTCCGGGCGCAAGGACGTGCAGGCCATTGGCGTCATCACCATGACCATCGTCGTCGCGACCATCATCGTCACGCCCCCGATCCTGATCGTCGTTATCGCGGTCTCTTCCCTCGCCGTGCCTATCGACAGCCGTGTCATTTGCCAGCACGTTGCCACGCGCAACCAGCGTCCCGTCCTCACGAACAGCTGCGGTATCGGCATGGGCAATGGGCGCGTCGGCGCTTCCTGTGATCGAGATAACCAGCCGCGCCGTGTCGGCGGTTGTGCCGTCCGTTGCGCGGTAGGAAAACACATCCCGTACAACTTCGCCTTCACCGAGGCTTTGCACGCTGGAGGAACTGTTGTTCAGCGTGTAGGTATAGGTTCCGTCGGAGCGCAGGATCAGTGTGCCGTATGAACCCACGAAAGTACCGGTGGAGGTAACCAGAAGGCCGCTACCCTGATCATTGCTGAGCACGTTTCCACGCGCAATTACGATACCGTCTTCGGTAACCCTGTTGATGTCATCGTTGGCATCGACCGGCACTGGTTTGCGCATTTCGCTCTCCCTGCAGATTCACTCGCCCTAACACGAAGTGATCCGAAAAAGTTTTGCTTATATAAAGTTAACTATTTGTTGAAGATGATACGCTTCCACCCGCCCTCTAGATACAGAAAGGCGCTGCGTTGGGGTTCCCAGTTTGCAAACTTGCGGTCACGGGAACGCAATCGAAATGGGAATCGAAACCATTCCAACGAGGCCGGGTCAGAGAGTTGTGAGAAAAGGCGGGCAACTACACTATATATACGTATTAACACTCTATTAAAACCGGTGGAGATAACCATGGCAGATGAAGCCAGCAACAAACCAGCAAAAACAGAACCGAGTTCTACTCGCCTGAAATTGATTCCAAGCAACCACTCTGACGCACCCGTGCTTGCCAATACGTCGATGGTGGTGCCGGCTGCCGGGTTCGTCTATCTGGATTTTGGATTCGTGGAACCGGGCGTTGTTCCGGCGCTTGAGCAACTGGCTCGTAACGGCAGCAAGCTGCCGGAGCAGATTGAAGGCCGCCTCGCCGCCCGTGTGGCATTGAGCCTGGATGTGGTTCAGCAGCTATACCAGCAACTGGGATCCGTGCTTCAGCGCCTGCAACAGGCACAGGCCCCCAAAAAGCCGGACACGGATAGCGCGAAGAAGAACTGAAATAACAGACTCAGGCCGGCTGTGCCGATAGGCACACCGGCCAGCGTGATTAACTAAACTCCGTTTTAAATCAATATATTGCAGTATTTCGTTTAAGCCAACGCCACCTTGAAATCGCAACCGGTCTTCGCCTTGACCTGCTCGAGCGTCACGCCGGGGTGAAGTTCCTTCAATTCAAGGCCCACGACCGGGTTGACCTCGAACACGCAAAGGTCGGTGATGATGACGTTCACCACGCCCTTGCCTGTGACCGGCAGCTTGCATTGCCGCAGGATCTTGGGGCTGCCGTCCTTGGCGTTGTGTTCCATCAGCACGATCACGCGTCGCACTCCGGCCACGAGATCCATCGCTCCGCCCGGACCCTTCACCATCGCGCCCGGCACCATCCAGTTGGCGAGGTCGCCGTTCTCCGCGACTTCAAGCCCCCCCAGGATGGATAGATCAATATGCCCGCCGCGGATCATGGCAAATGAATCGGCACTGGAAAAAAAGCTCGAACCGGCCAGCGTTGTAACAGTCTGCTTGCCCGCGTTGATCAGATCGGGGTCGATCCTGTCTTCCGTCGGGAAGGGACCGATGCCCAGCAACCCGTTCTCCGACTGCAGCGTCACATTGACGCCTTCGGGGATGTAATTGGCCACCAGCGTGGGAATGCCAATACCCAGATTCACGTAATAGCCGTCGCGCAACTCCTTCGCGGCACGCTGCGCCATCAGCACGCGCGTGGGCGACTCCTTCTTGGATGCCGCCTGTCCCGATACGGTGCGAAACTCGATGCGCTTCTCGTATTTGGCACCCTGGATGATCCGGTCCACATAAATGCCCGGCGTGTGAATCTCCTCGGGGTTGAGCTGACCGACCTCGACCAACTCCTCCACTTCGGCCACCGTGACCTTGCCGCAGGTGGCGATCATGGGATTGAAGTTGCGCGCGGTCATCCGGTAGACGAGATTGCCCGCCGCATCGCCTTTCCAGGCCTTGACGATGGAGACGTCCGCGGTGATCGACTCCTCGAGCACGTATTCCTTGCCATGAAAAGCGCGCGTGTCCTTTTCCTCGCACAGCTTGGTGCCGAACCCCGTGCGCGTGTAAAACGCCGGAATGCCCGCACCGCCGGCGCGCAGTTTTTCGGCCAATGTTCCCTGGGGCGTGAGCGTGAGGTCCAGTTCGCCCGCCAGAACCTGCCGCTCGAATTCCTTGTTCTCGCCAACGTAGGACGCGATCACCTTCTTGACCTGGCGTGTCTTGAGCAGCAGGCCCATGCCGAAGTCATCCACACCGGCATTGTTGCCGACGATGGTGAGGTTCTTCACACCGCTGTCGACCAGCGCGGTGATGATGTTTTCGGGGATGCCGCACAAACCGAATCCGCCGGCCGCAATGGTTATTCCGTCCTTGAGCAAACCGTCCAGTGCCGCCTTGGCGTCGGGAAATACTTTTTTCATGGGAATCACCTAAAAAGGAAAACTGAAAAATTGCGATCTGCAAGCTGTGCCGCCGATCTGTTCCGGCAGGGAACCGGCCCACCGCCCGTGCCGTTTTCGCGTCCTGACAACGGCTCTGACGCAATCGGGCCACATTATATAATCGCCCGCGAATTCGCCGCAGCACGTGCGTACCGATGACAGCACACGGCAATCCCGTCGCAATGCAGGATGATTGCGACATTTCCCTTCAATCGACACCGGAAGAAACATGGCCGAACGTGACGTAATGGAATACGACCTCGTCATCATCGGCGCAGGCCCCGCCGGTCTGGCGACGGCCATCCGCGCGCGCCAGCTGGCCGCCGAACAGAATCGCGAGATCAGCGTCTGCGTCCTGGAGAAAGGCTCCGAAATCGGCGCCCACATCCTCTCCGGCGCGGTGATGGATCCCCGCGCAATGAATGAACTCCTACCCGACTGGAAATCACAGGGCGCGCCGCTGGATATCGCGGTTACGGAAGACCGTTTCCTCTTTTTAACCGAAACCGGATCGAAGCAGGTACCGAATGGCCTGCTCCCGGAGTGCTTCCGCAATTACGGCAATTACGTTGTCAGCCTTGGCAACGTATGCCGCTGGCTGGGCAAAAAGGCCGAGGACCTTGGCGTCGACCTGTTCCCCGGCTTCGCCGCTGCGGAAATCCTTTTCACGGAAAATGGCGCGGTTCGCGGCGTTGCCACCGGTGACATGGGCATCGGCCGTGACGGGCAGCCTGGCGCACGGTTTCAGCCCGGCATCGAATTGCATGCCAAGTACACGGTCTTTGCCGAAGGCTGCCGCGGGCATCTGGGTCTGCGCCTGATGGAAAAGTTCAGGCTTCGAGACGAATGCGATCCCCAGGTCCACGGCATCGGCCTGAAGGAGTTATGGGAAATCGAACCGGGCAAGCACAAGCCCGGCCTCGTCATCCACTCCGCGGGCTGGCCGCTCGAGCCGGACACCTACGGCGGTTCGTTCCTGTATCACATGGACAATAATCTGGTGTCGGTGGGTTTTGTCGTGGGCCTGGGCTACGAGAACCCCTACCTCAGCCCGTTCGAGGAATTCCAGCGCTATAAAACCCATCCCGCCATCCGGACCTTTTTGGAAGGTGGCAAGCGCATTGCCTACGGCGCGCGCGCCATCGCAGCAGGCGGCGTGCTGTCGCTTCCGAAACTAGTGTTTCCGGGCGGCTGCCTCGTAGGGGATGACGCCGGCTTTCTCAATGCCTCGCGCATCAAGGGCAGCCACGCCGCGATCAAGTCCGGCATGCTCGCCGCGGAGGCGGCGGTTGAAGCGCTCGGCGCGGATCGCGCCCATGACGAGTTGACCGTCTACCCGGAATCGTTCCGCAAGTCCTGGCTCTTCGAAGAGTTGTGGCGGGCTCGCAATTTCAAGCAGTGGATGGCCAAGGGCCTCTATACCGGCTCAATGATGGTGGGCATCGAGCAATGGCTTCTGGGAGGCAAATTCCCATGGACGCTGCATCATCAGCACGCCGACAACGAAACCCTGAAGCCCGCCGCCGAATGCCGGCCCATCGAATACCCCAAACCCGATGGGAAGATCAGCTTTGATCGCCTTTCCTCGGTCTTCATCTCCAATACCAATCACGAGGAAGACCAACCCATTCACCTCACCCTTCGCGACAATGCGGTGCCGGTGGGCGTGAACCTTGCAAAATACGCCGGCCCGGAAGCGCGCTATTGTCCCGCCGGCGTGTACGAATTCGTCAAGAACGAGGACGACAGCGAGCGCCTGCAGATCAACGCGCAGAATTGCGTGCATTGCAAGACCTGCGACATCAAGGACCCCACACAGAACATTGTGTGGGTCACACCGGAGGGCGGGGGCGGACCGAACTATCCAAACATGTAACGAATCAACCCTGTCTTGGCGAGGAGGATTGGCGTCGGTGAATACCGCTGACCGCATGCTCGCCAGCCTGAAACCTGATGACCGGAACGCAACCACTTCCATTCGAGGAGATCGACGCTTGACAACCAACACCCTGACCATCACCTGGGATGCCACCATGAATCGCGGCACCGCGCAGCATATGAGCGGCCGCGAATACATCCAGGCGGGCATCGATGGAACCATCCCCCGCTCCCCCATGTCGCAACTGATGGGATTCATCACCACCGAAGTCGGCGATGGCTTTATCGCCGTGGAATGCACGCCGGGGGAGCACCACTACAACCTGCTGGGAACCGCCCACGGCGGCCTCGCGGCGACGCTGCTCGACAATTGCATGGGTGGCGCGGTGCAATCAACCATGCCGGCGGGATTTGCCGCCACCACTCTGGAAATGAAAGCCAACTTCGTTCGCGCAATCACGGCGGCATCCGGAAAGCTGCGCTGCGAAGGGCGCGTCGTTCATCCGGGAAAACGGGTGGCCACCGCCGAAGGCCGCATCGTTGACGCGGCGGGCAAGCTCTACGCGCATGGCACCACCACCATGCTGGTGTTTGCGATGCAGGAAAAGAATCAATAAGGAAATCCAATTCGGGGCATATACACAAGGGGCGGGTTTCATTTAAATGCGGCCCCCTTGTTCGACTCAGTCTTAAGCGTTGAGCCGCCCCAGTCGCACCCGCTCCAGTCGCGAAACATAGCGGTGCAGGTGGTCAAGCGAAGTCGTTTTCATATTCGTGAAGCGGCATCCGATCTTTCGCTGGTCACCGTCACCGAAGCGCGCGACATAGGCAATGTGAAGTTCGGTGGCAATGGTCCCGATGTCGGGCAATTGCAGCAGACAATCGGACAACGTCGTTTCGCAATCCACGGTCATCCGCGGGTTTTCCACCAGCAGGGCAATCCCCGTGTAGGAAATGTCGATGGCGCGAAGGCGTGCGACACCGTCCCCATCCGGCACGTCGCACACCGGCCCGTTCATCGCGGGCACCGGATAGCGAATCGAGTCGCGACGCTGCAGACGCGACAGCAGGCTGGGCATGCGCGCGCGAAATACCGGGTGCTCGTAGCCCCTTGCAAACTCAACATGTTCGGTTTCGAAACGGAACCAGACCGTATCCATTTGCGCTTCCGCGACAAGCCCCTCGCTGCCATCGAGGCGCTCGGCGCCCTCGAGCCCGGTCGCATCAAACACCAATTCCTCGAAGGCCGGATTCACCGCAATCAGCCGACTGGTAAAGGATGCATCCAGCTGGGCGATGCGCGCCTTGATCGGGATCGGCCATTTGGCCAGCCCGGTCAGCACCGGGAGAATGTCCCGGCGTGTGCGCAGTTCATAGCGTTCGGACCCCGCACCCAGCTCATCAATGCCCGCCATTGGAGTTGTTTCGACAATCATGGAGCGCTGCTTTTTCAGGCCGGCATCACCAGCAATGCGGGCAATTGTGCGCAGTCGTGCCGTGAAACGATGCGACGAATACAAGGGGAATTCGGTGGCAGACAAGAGGATTGCGGAGGCACTGCAAACGACCACATCATTGTAATTTACTTAATTTAATCAATAACTTAAATTAAATCCAAGACATCGAACTAGAACTGCTCCTCGCCCAGGGCCATCACACCCCTTGCACCCTGCACCACCGTGTCACGCAGGCCCCCTGCGCGACTGAGCACGTGGTCGGCATAGAAACGCGCCGAGATGATCTTCGCCTGGCAAAACGAAGTGTCGCCTGTCTTCGCAGCAAGGTGCCTGTTCACGGCCAGCGCGGCACGTGCCATCTGCCAGCCGCCGCACACCACACCCATCAACATGAGAAAGGGCACTGCGCCCGCATGCGCCGCCTTGATATCGGCTGGAAATGTGGCGACGATCCAATCGACGCAGTCGGATACGGCGGATATCCCTTCACCCAAAGCTTTTCTGATGACGACGAAATCGTCACCCTCGACCTTCGCAAGGTCGGACTCTGTGACGCGCATCATGTCGACAAGTGCCCGGGCCGTCGCGCCGCCCTCGCGGGCAAGCTTGCGCCCGATCAGGTCATTGGCCTGTATGCCTGTGGTGCCTTCGTAGATGGCCGTGATGCGCGCGTCACGCAGGTGCTGCGCCGCCCCTGTTTCCTCGATGAATCCCATCCCGCCGTGAATCTGCACGCCGGTGGATGCCACCTCGATGCCGGTTTCGGTGCTCCAGCCTTTGACGACGGGGATCATCAGATCCACGAAGGCCTGTTGCTTCGCGCGCTCCGCCTTGTCCGGATGGCGGTGCGCCGCATCCATGGCGGCCGCAACCACGTAGGCCAGGGCGCGCATCGCTTCGGTCTGTGTTTTCATGCTCATCAGCATGCGCCGCACATCGGGCTGCCTGATGATGGGCACCGACTTGCCGCCACCGGCAAGGTCGCGACTCTGGATGCGGTCCTTCGCGTAGGCCAGCGCCTGCTGGTAGGCCCGCTCGGCAATCGCCACGCCCTCCAGGCCCACGGCAAAGCGCGCGGCATTCATCATGATGAACATGGTTTCAAGGCCGCGGTTCTCCTCGCCGACCAGGGTGCCGATGGCGCCTTCCTTCTCGCCGTAGATCATCACCGCGGTGGGGCTCGCGTGGATACCCAGCTTGTGTTCGAGGGATGCGCATTTGGCATCGTTGCGCGCACCGGGCGAACCATCAGCGTTGAGCAGGAATTTGGGCACGATGAATAGCGATATCCCCCGCACGCCCTCGGGTGCATCCGGCGTGCGCGCCAGCACCAGGTGCACGATGTTCTCGGTGAAGTCCTGCTCACCCCAGGTGATGAATATTTTCTGGCCGCGTATGCGGTAGGTGCCATCGGCCTGTTTCTCGGCGCGCGTCTTGATGAGACCGAGGTCGGAGCCTGCCTGGGGCTCGGTGAGGTTCATGGTGCCGGTCCATGTACCCTCCACCATTTTTGGGAGATAGCGCTTCTTGTGATCTTCCGTGCCGCGCAGCATCAGCGCTTCGATGGCACCCGTGGTGAGCAGCGGGCACAGCGAAAACGCCATGTTGGCGGATTTCCACATTTCCATCACCGGCGTTGAAACCAGTTTCGGCAGGCCCTGGCCGCCATACTCGGCAGGAAACTGCAGCGCGTTCCAGCCGCCCTCGACAAACTGGCGGTAGGCTTCCTTGAATCCCTTGGGTGTGGTGACAACGCCATCCTTCAGGACGGAGCCTTCCTGGTCGCCGCTCTGGTTGAGGGGCGCGAGAACCTCGGAGGAAAATCTTCCGTTTTCCTCGAGGATCTGCTGGACAAGGTCTTCGCTGACATCTTCACAGCCCGGCAGTGCCGCAACGCTGTCGAGACCAGCCAATTCCTTCAGTACAAAAAGCATGTCTTTGATGGGCGCCTTGTACTCGCTCATGGCTGTCTCCCTTGGTTTAGCCCAGTTCTTTTACGATCTCCGGAACGACCGTGAACAGATCACCGACGATGCCGTAGTCGGCCACCTGGAAGATGGGCGCCTCCTCGTCCTTGTTGACCGCCACGATCACGCGACTGTCCTTCATCCCGGCCAGATGCTGGATAGCGCCTGATATACCGATGGCGATATACAGTTCGGGCGCGACGATCTTGCCGGTCTGCCCCACCTGCCAGTCGTTCGGAACGAAACCCGCGTCCACGGCGGCGCGGGAAGCGCCCATGGCGGCATTCAGTTTGTCGGCAAGCGGTTCCAGCACCTTGAAGTTTTCACCCGACCCCATGCCGCGCCCGCCCGATACGATGATTTTCGCAGCGGTCAATTCCGGTCGCTCGGACTTGGTGACGCTGCGTCCGACGAAACCCGAGATCCCGGCATCGGCGCCGGCGGCGATGTTTTCAATCGATGCCGTGCCGCCTTCGGCGGATACCGCGTCGAATCCGGTGGTGCGCACGGTGATGACCTTGAGCGCATCCTTCGACTGCACCGTGGCCAGCGCGTTGCCGGCATAGATGGGCCGCACGAAGGTATCCGCGCTTTTGACTTCGATAATGTCGGATATCTGCGCCACGTCGAGCAGCGCTGCTATGCGGGGCGTGACGTTCTTGCCGAAACTGGTGGCCGGCGCAAGGATATGCGTGAAGCCTGGAGCCATGCCCACCACCAGGGCGGAAAGATTTTCCGCCAGGTGTTCACCGTAGTGTGGCGCATCGGCAACCAGCACCTTCGCAACGCCTGCGATTGCGGAAGCCGCCTTTGCCGCCGCCCCGCATCCGGAACCGGCAACAAGGATGCAAATTTCCCCACCCAGTTTTACTGCAGCCGCGACGGTATTACGCGTCGATGCAAATACCTTTTCGTTATTGTGCTCGGCAATGACAAGTATGCTCATTTGACTATCCTTTCACTTCGCTCAAGGAATTCGCCCTTGGGACGGCCCTGCGGGCATTTGACCATCCTTTTGCTTCGCTCAAGGAATTCGCCCTTGGGGCGGCCCTGCGGGCTCATGCAATCACCTTGGCTTCGTTGCGCAGCTTGTCGACAAGAGCCTTCGCATCCGGCACCTTGATGCCGGCCTTGCGCTTGGGCGGCTCGTCCACCTTGAGCGTCACCAGGCGCGGCGCAACATCCACACCCAGCGCCTCCGGCTTGATGACATCCAGCGTTTTCTTCTTGGCTTTCATGATATTGGGCAGGGTCACATAGCGCGGTTCATTGAGCCGCAGATCGGTGGTCACCACCGCGGGCAGCGAAATCAGCACCGTTTCCAGCCCGCCGTCGACTTCACGAGTCACCGAAAGCTTCTCACCCTCACGCGCGACTTTCGAGGCAAACGTGCCCTGCGGCCAGCCCATCAGCGCCGCCAGCATCTGGCCGGTCTGATTGCAGTCATCGTCGATGGCCTGCTTGCCCAGGATCACAAGACCCGGCTGTTCCTTTTTGGCAATGGCGGCCAGCAGCTTTGCAACCGCCAGGGGCTGCAACTCCTCCGCGCTCTCAACCAGGATCGCGCGATCAGCGCCGAACGCCAGCGCCGTGCGCAAGGTTTCCTGGCAGACCGTCGCGCCGCAGGAAATCGCAACGATCTCCGTGGCAATACCCGCCTCTTTCATGCGCATGGCCTCCTCCAGCGCGATTTCATCAAAGGGATTCATCGACATCTTCACGTTGGCCGTCTCCACGCCGCTCCCGTCCGATTTGACGCGGACCTTGACGTTGTAATCGACGACCCGTTTTACGGCAACCAGAATTTTCACTGCGAACCTATAGGGTTGAATTTGAGGAGGCGAAAGTATAAGGCATCACGCCGCGAAACCAGACACGTCCCACCCGCCACGCCAATAGGCTAGACTGCGCCGCGCCGCCCCACGGATTACGGGGTTGGAAGCCCGTTGAAATGCCGCCTTGAACCAAATCGGTTCCAAGCTGTCTGAGACTGGGTCTGGGCGATCCGTCGTGAATTGAAACTGCGCAAAAAGATGCGCGCGTGAGCTTCCTGAGGAGGAAATCGAGCAGTGACTACATATATCCTTGACACCATGGAAACCCGCACGACGCGGATTCTCAACCTTGCAAAATCGGCGATCATCCTCGCGGTTGCGGCACTCGCCTTCCCGGTGCATGCCGTCGACGCCAAACCCAACGCCGGGTTGTGGCTCACCACGGATTTTCCGGCCATGGCGGTGCGCGCGGGCGAAACCACCACCATCAAGATCAAGCTGCAGAACACCGACCTTGCACCGCAACGCGTCATGCTGACAGTCAGCGGCGTGCCGCAGGGCTGGAAGGCCACCGTGCTGGGCGGCGGCGTGCCCGTGGCCGCGGCCATGCCCGCCACTAATGAATCCGTCGCCCTTCAACTGCGCGTGGAAGTACCGGCCAATGCGCAAAAAGGCAGCCAGCGCGTGGTTCTCTCGGCCAAGGGCAACGACGCGACCGCCGAACTGCCGCTGGATGTCATCATCGGTCAATCCCTGCCGGCGCGCCTGTCCATCAAGTCGAAACTTCCCTCCCAGCGCGGCTCGGCAAGCACCAATTTCGAATATCCCATCACGGTGCTGAACGAGTCCGACAAGGACGCGCTGGTCAAACTGGCGGCACAGGCACCGCAGGGCTTCCAGACCAGCTTCACCGAGGGATTCGGTTCCCAGGAAATCAGCTCGATTCCCATCGAGGCGGGCCAGAGCAAGGAACTCAAGGTCAAGGTGCAGCCCTCGAGCGGCACCGCCGCAGGCGACTACCCCCTGATGGTCAGTGCCTCGGTCGAAGGCGCGCAATCAGTGACGCAGATGTCGATTCAGATCACCGGTGCACCGAAACTTCGCATCACCACCGAAGACGGCAGGCTCTCAGGCGAAGCCGAGGCCGGCAAGGCCACTCCCCTCAACATCATTATCGAAAACACCGGCGCGGCGCCGGCAACCGCAGTCACCCTCTCGAGCAGCCCGCCCGGTGACTGGAAGATAGAGATTGAACCCAACCAGATACCGGTGCTGGCACCCGGCCAGAAGCTCCCGGTTCAGGCCATCATCACCCCGTCGGGCAAAGCCATTGCCGGTGATTACATGGCCACACTGCGCGCCAACAGCGGCAGCGAATCCGCTTCGGCCGAGTTTCGCCTGAGCGTCACCACGTCCACGCTTTGGGGCATGGCCGGCATACTGGTCATCATCGTCGCGCTGCTTCTGTCGGTCGGCGCGGTCGCACGCTTCGGTCGCCGGTAATTCGCGCAATGAGCGAAGTCCTCATCGAGGCGCGCGGGCTGAAAAAGCGCTACGGCACGGCCATCGCCGTCGATGGCATCAATCTGCAGGTGCGTCGTGGCGAGATCTTCGGCCTGCTCGGTCCCAATGGCGCCGGCAAGACAACGACCATCCTGATGCTGCTCGGACTCACCGAAGCCACCGAGGGCAGCATCACGGTGTGTGGTGCCGATCCCATGCGCGATCCCCTGACGGTGAAAGAACGCGTGGCCTACCTGCCCGACATGGTGGGCTTCTACGACAACCTCAGCGCAAGGGCCAACCTGCGCTACACCGGGCGCCTGGCCGGCATCGCGGACCTCGAACTTGAGAAGCGCATCACAAAATCGCTGGAACGCGTGCGCCTGCACGATGTGGCCGACAACAAGGTGGCCACCTATTCGCGCGGCATGCGCCAGCGCCTGGGCCTGGCCGAAATCCTGATGAAGGGCGCGCAGGCCGCCATACTGGATGAGCCCACCAATGGCCTTGACCCGCAGTCGACCTTTGAACTGCTGGACATGATCCGCACCCTTCGCGACGATGGCATGGCCATCATGCTGTCCTCGCACATCCTGGACCGCGTGCAGGCCATCTGCGACCGTGTCGCCCTGTTCAACAAGGGAAAGATCGCCATCGAAGGCAGCGTGCAGGAACTTGCGGCCACGGTCCTGGGCGGCGGATTCGCACTTCAGGTGGATTCATCCATGGAAAAAATGGCGTTTGCCGCCCTGCTGGGTTCGGTGAATGGCGTGAGCAGCGTGCAGGCCGAAGAACCCGGACGATTCCGCGTGCTGTCGGTCCGCGACGTTCGCGACGCCGTGGCGCAGGCCATGGTCAACGCAGGCGCGCCGATACTGCGACTGGCCGGGGTCGAGCACAGCCTGGATGAAATCTACCGGCGTTATTTCGAGGGACTGGAAGGAGTCACGCATGGCACGGCGTAGCGGTTCACCCTGGAAGGGCAGCGACATCGTGTTCGCGAAGGAATTCTCCGACCACCTGCGCAGCCCCCGCATGCTGGTCTTGCAATGGCTGATCCTCCTCACCGGCATCGGTGCGGTTTTCATGTCGATACAGGGCCTGCGCACCACCACGGCCTCGGACCCGTTCCTGTTCCTGCGCCTCTTCACCGATGCGCGCGAGTCCATGCCTTCCTTCCTGTCGGTGCTGGCCTTCCTGATACCGCTCATGGCCATCGGCCTGGGGTTTGACAGCATCAACGGCGAATTCAACCGCCGCACCATGAGCCGAATCCTTGCCCAACCGATCTATCGTGACGCTCTGCTGATTGGCAAATTTGCCGGCGGCCTGGCGACGCTCGCGATTGCGCTGGTGAGTCTGTGGCTGCTCATCATCGGACTGGGACTGTACCGTCTGGGCGTGCCGCCCAGCGGTGAAGAAGTGGCGCGCGGATTCGTGTTCCTGTTTGTGGCACTGACCTATGGCGGCGTGTGGCTGTCCGTGGCGATGCTGTGCTCGGTGGTGTGCCGCTCACCGGCTACTTCCGCCATGGCGGCGCTGGGCGCCTGGCTGCTGCTCTCGCTGCTGTGGCCGCTGATGGGCCGCTTCATCGCCGAAATCGTTTATCCCGCCAATGAAGTGGCGCTGCTCCTGGGGCTGCCCAATCCGCAGCAGATCGGCCTTCAACAAACGCTCGCCCGGTTGTCCCCTGCAACGCTGTTTGGCGAAGCCGTGGTGGGCATCCTGCAACCCGCCACCCGCACCTTCGGCGTGGTATTCGCATCCCAGGTGCGCGGCGCGGTTGCCGGGGCGCCGCTGTCCTTCATGCAAAGCCTGCTGCTGATCTGGCCGCAGGTCACCGGCCTTGTGGCCGGCATGATCTTCGTTTTCTCGGCCTCCTACATGTCTTTCCAGAGGCAGGAAGTCCGGGCCTAGAGCCTGTCGTTCCGACTCAGTCGATCAATGGAATATTCGCCCCGCGAATGATTCGCCCGAAGGTTTCAACATCGGCGCGAAAGCGGGTCGCGAATTCCTCGGGTGTACCACCCCCAGGAACCGCACCCCAGCCGGGGTAGAACTTCACAACATCCGGCGCCTGAATGATCCGGTTTGATTCGTTGTTGATTTTGGCGACGATAGCAGCCGGCGTTCCAGCAGCAACGAAGATGCCGTTCCATCCCGTGTAGACCACCTCAGGAACACCGGACTCCTTCAGCGTGGGAACGCCGGGCGCGGCGGGCCAGCGATTCGGACCGCTCAGCGCGAGGATGCGCACCTTGCCGCCGCCCACCAGCGGAAAGCCCGAGAGCGCCGGCAGGAAACTCGCCTGGACCTGGTTGGTCATGAGCGCGGGAATGATGTCGGCATCGCCCTTGTAAGGCACATGCACCGTGTCAATGCCGGTGGACATACGAAACCACTCACCCATCAGATGCGGCGCCGAGCCCATGCCGCTGGAGGCGTAATTGATCTTGCCCGGCTGCGATTTCGCCAGGGCAATGAATTCCTGCACGGTGTTGACGTTGAGCGCCGGGCTGACCGCCAGCACCACGCCCGCGGTGGCGAACACCATGCTCACCGGCATCAGGTCCTTGACCGCGTCGTAGGACAGCGATTTGTAAAGCACGGGCGACACCGCACCGCCGCTGTTGTTGAACAGCCATGTGTAACCGTCCGGCGCCGATTTGGCGACGGCTGCTGCTCCGATATTGCCGCCGGCGCCGCCGCGATTCTCCACCAACACCGGTTGCCCCCAGACCTCGGCATACTTGCGCGCGTAGACTCGCGCGGCAACGTCCGTCGCGCCGCCCGGCGGATAGGGAACAACCATGCGGATCGGCTTGGCGGGAAACTCCTGTGCCATCGCCTGCGGCAACGAGCCCATGATCGCTGCGACCGCGATCGAGAACGCCGCGGCACGAACCGCAGAAAAACCAGCCAAGTATTTTATTTTCATTACTTTTCCTAAATTATTCAAAGTATCAAAACGTTATTCAGGCTTCAATCCAATGGCGGTCGTGATCTTGCCGACTACGTCGATGGCATTGGTGAGTATGGTCGTCAGCTCACCCGGCGTGATCCCCAACTTACAATGCCTCTCCCGTATCTTTGTCAGGCTGTCCGGGCATCCTGCCATAAGCGACGAATCACCGTGACGGCGCCCCGCGGACCCGGATCTTGTATATTGCTTGCGACTCGGCCATTCGTCCGGGATATCTCCAGAACAGGAATTCAACAATGCGGACTTTTATTCACCGCGCAATGTCCATTGCGGGATTGCTCGCAGTCGTCGCACTTTCGGGCGCAAATGCACAGGCCCAATACCCGGCCAAGCCTGTCCGCATCATCGTGCCTTTTCCCGCCGGCGGCGCGGTGGACCTTGCGACAAGACAGATCGCACAAAAGCTTTCAGATATCTGGAAGCAGTCCGTGCTCATCGACAATCGCGCCGGTGCCGGCGGAATCATCGGTGCGGATGCCGTGGCCAAGTCCGCGCCAGACGGTTATACGCTGCTCGGAAACTCCAATGCGATCGCCCTGAGTCCCGCCCTGTATCGCACGCTGCCCTACGACGCAATCAGGGATTTCACTCCCGTCGCGCAACTGACGTCCTCGTATCTCGTGCTGACGGTCAATCCCAGGATTCCGGCGACCACGGTCAATGAACTGATCGACTATGCGAAGGCAAGACCCGGTGCCATTGCCTATGGATCGAATGGCATTGGCGTGTCGCCTCATCTGGTCACCGAGCAGTTCAAGAGTCGCGCCGGTATAGACATGCTGCACATACCCTACAAGGGTGACGCGCAGGCCATACCCGCCCTGCTATCCGGCGAGGTACTGGTGGCGATCATGCCGCCCTCTGCGGTGGTGAATCATGTCAAGGCCGGCAAATTGCGGGCGCTCGGAGTCACCCGGCTGACGCGTACCGGCATGCTGCCCGGCGTGCCCACCATTGCTGAAAGTCTTCCAGGCTTCGAATACACCGGCTATATCGGACTGTATGCGCCGGCTGGCCTTCCACGCGACATTCTTGCGTTGATCCAGCGTGACACGACCCGCGTACTGGCATTGGGCGATTTGCAGGAGCGGCTGGCAGCCGGCGGCTTCGAGCCGCCCAACACCACGCCGGATCAGTTTTCAGCGCGCTACCTGCGCGACATCGCGACCTTCATCCAGATCGTCAAGGATGCGCGCATACCGCAGCAGGACTAGCTGCTATTCGGGCTGTATATTCGCGATCTTCGCCAGCTCAGCCCACTTGCGGATTTCCTGCCCCAGGAGTTCCGCAAGAATCTTGGAATTTCCCGTCAGGGGCTCCGAACCGTTGCCCGCCCAGTACTTGCGCGTGTCCTCCATCGCGCCAATCTGATTGAACCAGCCCTCCAGGCGCGCGACCACCTGCGGCGGCGCGCCAGCCGGGAGAAATACGCCCCACCAGGGCGCTATATCAAATTCGGGAATATTGGCGGCTTCGGCCATGGTCGGCAGGTCCAGGATGCTGGAGCGCTGCCCCGAGGTAATGGCCAGCGCGCGCAGCTTTCCGCCGCGCAATTGCTGGGTTCCGAAGTTGGCGTCGATGAACTGGAAATCCAGGGCACCGCTGTACATTTCGGGCAGGGTCGCGGCGGAGGTCTTGTAGGAAATCCCCACGGCCTGCAGGCCGGCGCGGTGCTTGTAGAGTTCAGCCGCCGCCAGCGCCGGCGGACTGCCGAAACCATAACTCGCCTTGTTGCCGGCCGCGCGCATTGCGGCGGTGAGTTCGGCCACGGTGCGATGCGGCGATTTCGCATTGACCATCAGGAAGAAGGTCGTGCGGTACAAGGTGGTCACCGGCGTAAAATCCTTCACCGGATCGTAAGGCAACTTCTTGAACAGCACGAGGTTTGCCGCGTGCGAGGAGGTCACCGAGGCAAGCAGGATGGTGTAGCCATCCGGTTTTGCCTTCGCCACCGCGTCCGCCCCCAGTGAACTGATCATTCCGGCGCGATTCTCGACGATGACCGGATGGCCGCTCACCTCGGCCAGCTTCGCCGACACGTAGCGAACACCGGTATCGGCGCCGCTGCCCGCCGGATAGCCGACGATGATCTTCAGCTCACGCCCGGGTGCGGGCCAGGTCTGCGCAAGACCCGACACCGCAAAAAACAGAAACGGAACCGCCAGCAAGCACCTTTTACCCAGCATCATCAGATATCTCCTCTTTCTCACGCGCCCTACGGAATGATTCGTTGCACCCTGGCTACTTACCCGGATGCCGTGGCGAGTATGTCAGGGTCTTGGAATGCCGGTCAATATTTCCTCAACCGTATAATCGACGCACCGTTGGAGGAACAGACATGAATGTGAAAATCATCAAGACAGTCGTTGCCATGCTGGCAACCGGATTGCTGGCTACGCCGGCTTTGTCCCAGGGCTTCCCTGTCAAACCGCTGAAGCTTGTCGTCCCCTACGAACCCGGCGGCGCGTTCGACCTTGTCGCGCGCGACATCTCCGTCAAGGCAGGCGAGGATCTCGGCCAACCCATTGTCATCGAAAACCGCGGCGGCGCCGGCAGCCAGATCGGCGCGCTGCAAGTGGCAAGATCAGCCCCGGACGGCTACACCTTCATGTTCACCGTGGGCGCAACCCATGCCCTTTCAAAACTCTCTTCGAAGAACCTCCCCTATGATCCGGTCAGGGATTTCACCCCCATCATCGGCCCCGTGGACACGATACTCTGCATTGCGGCAAGCACCGCCCTCCCGCCCAATTCGATAGTCGAACTGGTCGAGTATGCGAAGGCGAATCCGGGAAAACTCTCCTACGGCACCACCGCAGTCGGTGGCTCGACCCACCTCGCCATGGAGGAGATCGCACGCCTGGCCGGACTCTCCTGGGTGCACATTCCCTTTAAGGGCGGCGGTCCGATCACGGTGAATCTGGTGGGCAACCAGTTACCGCTTGCCGCGCTGCCGCTTGCAATGAACTCGCCGCGGCAATGGTCAAACGCAGCGGCATTCAACCCGAATAGACCGGGTTCGAGTGTCCTGAGACCGCTCACATCACTCCGGTTTGATGTTGGCCTCTTTGGCGATCTTGACGTACTTCGCCAGGTCGGTTTTCATCACATCGAGCAGGCGCTCGGGCGTGCTGCCCACCGGCGAGAGGCCCACCGGTGTGAACTTGTCGCGAACCACTTCCTGATCGCGCACGATGCCGTTGATGATGCCGTTGAGACGGTCGATGATCGATCGCGGCGTTCCGGCGGGCGCCAGCACGCCGAACCAGACATCGATCGCGTAACCCGGCAGCACGCCCGATTCAGCCATGGTCGGCACGTCGGGCAGCAGGGGCGTGCGCTCGCTGCCTGACACCGCAAGGGCCTTCAGGCGGCCCGACTTGAAATGCGGCACCAGCGTGCTCATCGATGCAATCGAAAACGTGATTTCATTGGCGAGCAGCGCGGGCACCACACCCGATGCCCCCTTGTAGGGAATATGCGTGAGGTCGGCTCCGGTCATCGTCCGCAGCAGTTCCGCGGCGAGGTGGTGCGAGGATCCGATGCCGGCGGTGCCGTAGGTCGCCGGCTTGGACTTCAGATACGCAATCATCTCCTTTGTCGTATTCACGCCCAGGGACGAATTGACGGTGAAGACAAAGGGAATCGTCGCCACCATCGTGACAGGGGCGAAGTCCTTGATGGGATCGTACCCGAGCTTGCTGAAGAAACTGAAGTTCACCACATGCGCCACCGACGCGAGCAACAACGTGTGGCCGTCAGCGGGCTGGCTCGCCACATACGCGGTGCCCACATTGCTGCCGGCGCCGGGCCGGTTTTCAACCACCACCGGCTGGCCAAGGTTCTGCATGCGCTCCGCAAAAATGCGCGGCAGCAGGTCATTGGCGCCTCCGGCTGTGAAGGGCACGATGAAACGCACCGGACGGTTGGGCCAGGGGCCGGTTTGGGCCAATGCCACGCCCGTCAAGATCGGTATAAGCACCGCTGCAGACAGCACTGTTGAAATGCAGGGCCGCGAGGACAAACGCATGAATCTCTCCCAAAATCGCGCCGAACCGATAAACCATTCGGCAACTGCTGAATGAGAATAAGTATTTGATTTATATAATATTATTATGCTCGCCAAAACCCAGACAGGCGGACCTATTTCAGCAGCCAGGCGCCACTTGTCTTCACAGCCTCGTACATTGCATCTGGCGCCAAATCAAGGTCTCCAGGCCAAGTGACCGCGCCATCCCGGACACTTGCTCGCGCAAAGAAATCCTGATCTTGCAGAACTTTGAATACACCAGTCAGGTGCGACGGCAAGAATTTCACTTCGCCTCGAACACCATCTGCAAACTCTACACTCAGGGTCAACGTCGAAGTCGCACTCACTGCAACGACCGGCGGCGAACACGGCTCTACACCAAAGGCAATATCTTCCTGGGATGCTGCTTCGCTTCGCATAGTCGCCAATCCTCCAGCAATTCGTCACGGTGCATCGCCGCCCACTCAAGAACCAGAACATGAGCACGTCTTGGCAATGATCCTTTCATCAATTCTAGCGTCTCGATCACGTACTGAGCCCGAAATTCGCCATATTCCACATGAAAGTGCGGAGGCGGGTGATCATTCCAGTACATCTTGATCAGGATGCCATAGAACACGCAAATCGTCGGCATATTCTGCTCTCTCGCGAATTACGACGGCTTGTGAATCATCCACATTGCGACATACGGGCAATGAGGGATATCGATTTCCTCGAAACCTGACCAAAATATTGCAATTCAAGCGACTTTCCGTATTCCACCATCATCCACGAGCAGCCCCGCCTCCACGAGGCACTTGCGAATCCGCCGTATTTCATCCGCGGCAAGCTTCACCAGCGGTGGTCGCACCGCGGCACATTCAAGCTTGCCCATCAGCACCAGCGCCTCCTTCATGCGGTTGTGCATGTCGGTTTTCGGATCCGCGTAGAACACCGTTGATGTCGCCCGAATGCGCGTGTTCAGTTTCTCCGCCGCCGCCATGTCCTTCGCCTTCACCGCGCGGAACAGCTGCGCCTGCAAATCGGCAATCACGCTGCCGCTGCCCGACAGAAGGCCGTCGCATCCCATCACCAAGGAGCTGTAGAGCCAGGCGCTGTGCGTGGACAGAACGCTCACCGGCCGCGGTAGCGACTGCAGCGTGCGGATGTGAAGTTCATGCAACTCGGGGCTCGCGCAGCCATCCTTGATGGCAACCACGGTGGGCACGGCGTCGATGATCTTCAGCAGCGTCTCGAGGCGATACCCCTGCCCGCCGGTGAGCGGATACTCGAAAACAATCAGCGGCAGGTCCGTGGCATCGGCGATGCGGCGGAAATGCTCCACGGCCATCGCGGCCGTATTGCCGTAGCGGAACACATTGGGCGGAAACACCAGCAGCGCCGACGCGCCGCCTTTCTGCGCCATGCGCGCGATGCGCTGCGCCTCCAGGCTGCCATCGGCGTAGACGCCATTGACGACGGGCATGTTGCCCAGCGTATCCACGGCAACCTCCAGCACCTCGCGCTGCTCATCAAAAGTGCAGGAGGCCACCTCGGAGGAATGCGCGTTCAGGGTGATGGCGGTCACCCCCTCCACGCCCGCCACGTCGCGAAGATGGCGCTTGAACCCGGCAACGTCGATGGAAAGGTCCTCCCGGAACGGCAACAGTACGGCGGGAATCACGCCTTCGGGACGGAATTTTGCGGTTGGCATGGCGGCGCTCCTCGAGAATCTTGCGGGACGGACAGTCCGGATTGTAAGCCCGGACCCTGCCAATTCGATGTAGCACAATATGCTACTATTGTCGCATCAATTGATTTCCAGGAGCTTGCCATGCTTTCCATGCCGGTGCGCAAACAAGGCGGCGCGGCCATCGTCACGATACCC
This sequence comes from uncultured beta proteobacterium, assembly GCA_903899705.1. GTDB lineage: Bacteria > Pseudomonadota > Gammaproteobacteria > Burkholderiales > SG8-39 > 2-02-FULL-62-17. The sequence goes on along the minus strand of CAIUKQ010000008.1, from coordinate 7,552 downwards.
AGTTGGGCGCTGAAATCGCTAAAACTCAAGGTGGGCGAGCCGGTGGCGATGGAGGTTCGTGACGGCCAGCTGGTGATGACGCCGGTCTCGGCCACGCATCGCAAGCGCTACACCACCGCCGAACTGCTTCGCGGGACCACCCCAAAAACCGCAAAAGCCATGCTGGAGGATACGGCCTGGGCGCGAGAGGGCCGTGCGATCGGGCGCGAGCTTGCGTGACGACCCGCCGCATTCCAAAACGCGGCGATGTCTACTGGATTGATCCCAATCCGGTGGCAGGCCGTGAAATGAAGGACCGGCACCGTTTTGTCGTCATCACCCCCGAGGCGATAAACCGCCTCGGCGTTTCGATGACCGTGCCGGTCTCATCCGGTGCCGCGTTCGCCCGGGCCACCGGCCTGGCGGTCCCGATTTCAGGGCATGACACCCGCGGGGTCGCGGTATGCAACCAGGTGCGAAGCTTCGATATCGAGGCGCGCGTCAAATCCGGTTCCGCGCGATACGTTGAATCGCTCGATCCCGCCGTTGCCGAGGAAATCGTCAGCCGGGTGTTAAGCGTTATCGACCCGGCCTGATAAGGCTTGTGAAACAATGCCGCCTGGAACAGACAAGATACCCTCACCGACTGTCCTTTGACCGAGACTGGCCAACATGAACCAACCCATGGATTTCGGACCCGCGCTCGCTGAATTCTCCCGCGAGATTTCCGCGCTGGACCTCAGCCCGCTCTGGGAACGCGTCGCGCGCATGACCCCGGGCTCCGCCGCCGTGCCGGCCCTGTGGAAGTACCGGCAACTGCGCCCGCACCTGATGCGCGCCACCGAACTGATCACCAAGAAGCAGGCCGAGCGGCGCGTGCTGATGCTGGAAAACCCGAAGCTGCGCGGCACCACTTTCATCAGCCAGTCGCTGTTCACGGGATTACAGATCATTCTGCCGGGGGAAATCGCGCCCTCGCACCGCCATTCGCCCGGCGCGCTTCGTTTCATTGTCGAAGGTGAAGGTGCGTACACCGCCGTCGAAGGCGAGCGCACCATGATGTCACCGGGGGATTTCGTGGTCACACCGAACTGGACCTGGCACGACCACGGCAACCTCGGGTCCGGGCCGGTGGTGTGGATGGACGGCCTGGATACGCCGATTGCCGCCCTATTCGGCGCCATGTTCCGCGAGGATCATCCGCAGGACACCCACCCGCTCACCCGCAAGGATGGCGATGCCCTCGCCCGCTTTGGCAACACCCTGCTGCCGGTGGATTACAAGGGCAATGCCCCGGGCGGCTCCACGCCGCTCCTGATCTACCCTTATGCGCGCACACGCGAGGCATTGATGCAAATGGCGCACAGCTCGGAGCCCGACCCCGTTTGCGGTCACAAGCTGCGCTATGCGCATCCGGGAACCGGCGGCCACCCCTTCCCCACCATGGCCGTGTTCATGCAGATGCTCCCGGCGGGATTTGCGGGGAAGGCGGCGCGAAGCACCGAGAGTGTGGTCTACAACGTGGTGGAAGGACGCGGCCGCGTGAGCATCGGCGAATCCCGGTTCGATTTCGAGCCGCACGATATTTTTGTCGTGCCGCCATGGGAACCCTGCCGCTTCGATGCTCCGGCTGAGTGCGTGCTCTTCAGTTACAGCGACCGCGCGGCCCAGGAAGCCCTGGGATTCCTCAGGGAGAAAGCTGAGGCGTGAGCGGTTTCTTCAGGTCAAGCCTGTAGATGTCCTTCGCCTCCATGGTCTTCAGATACGCATCGACATCCGCATCGGCCTCGATGGTCTCGGTCAGCACCAGCAGATCCCGGTAATCATTGCGCGCGGCATCCCGATCCACGCCCAGCGGATCGCGTCCCGCGCGAATGTCCTCCAGCGCCTGGAGCAGCAGGCGCCTTGAGCGCACGATGGCAATGTCGGAGGTGGCGAGATTTTCGGCGGAGCGGTCGATGATCGCGCCCTGCGATTCGGTGATGAACAGGTCGTGGCTGGGAAAGCTGCGGCCCATGCCGATGTAGCTGCGATGCATGGCTTCGCGATCCTGCATGTAGCGATTCGCCGGATTGCGCTTGGGCATGCCCTTTTCATCCATCTCGTCGCGGTAGCGCGCCTCCATCACGGCCTTGGGCAGCGGCGCCTTGCTGTGAAAGGTGAATTCCATGCGGTAGTGGCTGGTATCGTCGATCGGCACATGCCAGAACATCGACGCACCGCCCGTTCCAAAGGGCGTCTCGGCCCCGCCGATCGCGCAGCCGTTGGGCATGACGAAATTGGTGACGCGCAACAGCGTTTTGCCGTTCTCGGGAATCCTGCGTTCGGTGAGCAGCCGCAGGCCCCAGCGCACATCCCGCAGCGACAGCGTCGGCGCGGTATCCACGCCGAAAATATCCTGCGTGACACCGGTCTTCAGGGCATCGTGCCGCGACTCCTCCTCAGGCTTGAATGAATGCAGGTAGGACGTATGCACCGGGTCGATGTTGCCCTCGTTCCCCTGCAGGTAATTGCAGTTGGAATGCCAGCGGTGCGCAAACCGGAACTCCTCGGGCGCATTGATCGCAGGGTACGCGGGAAACAGCGGCGCTTCGCCCGGCCCCATGTAGGCCCAGACCGCCCCGCCACGTTCAACGCATCGATAGGAAACCTGCCGGATGCGATCGCGATGCGCGCCGCCCTCGGGTTCGCCGGGCTGCTGCAGGCAGGCGCCCGTCGTATCGAAGAGCCAGCCGTGATAGACGCAGCGCAAACCGCCGTCTTCAACGCGGCCATAGCTCAAATCCGCCTGCCGGTGCGAGCAACGCAATGCGAGGAGACCCACTCGGCCGTCGCCGCCGCGAAACAGCACCAGATCCTCGCTCATGATCTTGAGCGGCAGCGGCGCGCCACCTTCGAGCACGTCCGACGACAGCGCCACCGGTTGCCAGTAACGGCGAAGTAAATCGCCCCCGGGGGTGCCGGGGCCGGTATGCACCGGCAGTTCGGCCAGCCTTGCAGCGTTCGCAGGTTTTCTTGCCATGTCTCAATCCTCCGGAGTAAAGCCCGATGCCTTGACGACACCCTGCCACATTTTATATTCGGCGCGGATGTACCCGTCGAACTCCTGCGGCGTGCTGCCGCGAGGTTCGTAATAGCTCATTTTCTCGATCGCGGCGCGAAGCTCCGGATCCTGCAGCGCGGTGATGATGGCGCGGCTTGCGGAATCAACCACCGGCCCCGGTGTATTGCGCCGCACATAGATGCCGAATCGCTCCTTGCCGGTGACACCGCGATAACCCTGCTCCTCGAAGGTGGGCACCTCCGGCAGAAACTGCGAACGCTGCTTCCCGGAGGTGGCAATCACGCGCAACTTGCCCCCGGCATGGTGCACGGCGATATCGCCTATCGGCCCGATGATGGAGGGCACCTCGCCGCTCAGGCCCGCCTGCACCGTCGGTGCCGCGCCCTTGTAGGGAATGTGCGTGAGCTTCACGCCCGCCGCGTGCTCCAGCATCGAACCCAGGAAGTGAAACGAGGTTCCGAGTCCGAGCGATCCGTAGACCGCGTATTTCGGATCTGATTTCGCCAGGGCAATGAATTCCGGTAGTGTTTTCGCGGGGACATTGGCCGCGATCGCCATGCAAAATTCAAAGCTTGCCACCACCGAAACCGGCATCAGGTCGGTGAGCGGGTCATAGGGAAGTTTTCGATAGACATGCGGATACAGGCCGCTGATCGAATGCGGCGCGAGGAACAGCGTGCTGCCATCAGGCTCCGACGAAAGCAGCGCCTGCACGATGACGGCCTGCAACGCGCCGGGCCGGTTCTCCACCACGACACTGGGCGCGTAGGCGCCGCGCAGGCGTTGCGCGAGCAGCCGGCCCATGAGGTCGGCGGTGCCGCCGGGCGGAAACCCCACGAGAATGCGCGCGGGCTTGCCGAGGGTTTGCGCTGCGGACGTGGTTGCAAAACCCGCCGAGGCAAGAAGTGCTGCGGATGAAACGAGAAACTCGCGGCGATTGGTCATTTGTCGTCCTGTCAAAATTTTGGCAAACCGGAACACGCTCCGATCAATCGGACTTCAGTCCGGTTGCCTTGATGATTTTAAGATACCTGTCGTACTCACGGCGAATCCGGGCCGCCATTTCCTCAGGACCGCTGCCCGCGATCTCCAGCCCCTGATTCGAAAATCGCTCACGCACATCGGGCTTCTGCAGCGCGCGGCTGAATTCGGCATTCAGTCGCCCGATGATCGGCTTCGGCGTGCCGGCCGGCGCCAAAATGCCGAACCAGCTCACCAGCTCCACCCCGGGAACGCCGGCTTCCGCAAAGGTGGGAATGTCCGGTTGGAAGTTGGAACGCCGCGCGCCCACCGTGGCAAGCATCTTGAATTTACCGGTATTCATATGTGGCGCAACCGCCGGATAACCCGTGATCGTCATGTTGACCCTGCCGCCCAGAAAGTCGGTGACACCCTGTGCCATCGCCTTGTAGGGAACGTGCAGGATATCCAGGCCCGCCTCGATCTTCAGCGACTCCATCGCGAAATGATGCAGCGCGCCGTTGCCGGGCGTGAAATAAACGAGCTTGCCCGGCCGCGCCTTCACGAATTCGACAAACTCGCGCAGCGAGTTGACGGGTACCGATTCGCGGTGGACGGTCAGATAAAACGGCAGGTCGGTGAGCATGCCAACGGGTTCGAAATCCTGGAAAAATTTATAGGTGCGCGGCAGGTCGAGCGCCTCGCCGATCACATAGGCATTCCCGCCCAAAAGCACCGTATATCCGTCGGGTGGCGCGCGCTTCACATAGGCCGCGCCTATGGTGAAGTTGCCGCCGGCCCGGTTGTCGACCACGATGCTGCCGAAGGCCTCGCGAGCACCATCGGCGATGGTCCGCCCAATCAGGTCGTAAGCGGCCCCGGGTGCCGACGGAATCACCAGTTGCAGGGGTTTGGATGGGAACACCTGCGCTGCCGCGAGATGCGGCACGCAGACCTCTATCATCACGAACAGAAATTGCGACATGGCAAAACGGGATCTCGGCATGATGGTTTCCGCAAACAAAAGGGTAATGGATGAAGGTAGGTGTCCGTTATATAATCGTATTACTGATAAAAACCCAACCAAGGGGACAATTATGTCGGAACCCTATCCGACCATGGCGGATGTCAACGCGCTCAGCGCAAAAATAGACAACCTGACATCAAGGGTTGAGAGCCTGCAAGCAGGCATTGTCGTTGCCAATACACGCTACAAAGGCGCGCTTGCCACGATCCAATCACTCACTTTGACCTCGAAGGACGCCGCAGACAAGGCGTCGGCCGCGGCGCAGCTGGCGGTTGTGGCAGCGCAGAATGCAGTGGAGGCGGCAAAGGAGGCAGCGATTCATTCCATAACTTCCTCGGCGGAGGCGGCGGCGAAAGCGGCTTGGGCTTGCGCGGAAGCGGCGTCACATGCTGCTGCGGCGGCGGCGGCGGCGGCGGCAGTTTGCGCTCAGACGGCGCAACATCAGGCGGATGAAATGTCGGCGGCAACCTCCGCGGAAGCGGCAATAATGGCCCAAACGGCGGCCGAGGCCGCAGCGCAAGCAGTCCGCCTTTCACGGGAGGCCTCAGGAATTGTTGCCTCGACAAAAGACTCAAAGCAATAGGCAAGAGAAGGGTTGAGAGGCGGATTCCGGCCGGCTTGACTCACTCGGCAATCACCGCCCGGTTAAACGCCGGGCAAGGTGTTTCATCATCATGGTGCTGGCTCAGGTGCTTTTACCCGCAGGCGCCGCCTTGGCGAGCACCCCGGCAATCACATCACAGAAACGCTGCATGGCCTCGGCCTTGAAGATCACCTCCCGCACGCCGGCCTCCTTGGCATTCGCCTCCAACTCCTCGTCGACAAAGCCGGAAGCAATGACCACCGGCAAGTCACTGCGTATGTTGCGAACCTCCCGGGCAACATCCAGCCCCGATAAACCCGGCATGTTGTAGTCGCTCACCACCAGATCAAAAGCGCCCGGATCGGTGCGCAACGCCGCCAGGGCTTCCTCCTGATTCACAAAGGCGCTGACCCGCCAGCCCCGGCGTTCCAGCAGGCGCCGCACCAGACCCACCAGGGCCCCATCGTCATCCAGATACAGAATGTGCTGAACGACTGCGCGCGCAGATCCCGGTGCTGTGTTTGCGGTTTTACCCGCATGGGCGGAGGCGGCCTGAATCTGGGCTTCTGCTGCCGGCAGATAGACCGTGAACGTCGTCCCTTTGCCCGGCTCGCTATGAACGATTATTTCCCCGTGGTGTGACTGCACAATCCCATGAACCACCGACAGGCCCAGCCCCGTGCCTTCTCCGATCCGTTTGGTGGTGAAAAACGGCTCGAAAATACGCTTTCGGGTTTCGCTGTCCATCCCCGAGCCGGTGTCGGTGACCACGAGTTGAAGCAGCCCCCCGGGGTGCCTGGCAAGAAGCGCCTGCAGTTCCGGATTTTCGTCGAAAAAATATTGGTCGGATTTTGCTCTCTCCAGCCGCATGGATATTCGGCCGGACACACCACCGATTGCCTGCATCGCATTGGTGCCAAGATTGATCAGAACCTGATGAATCTGCCCGGCATTCGCCAGGACCTTCGGCAGGCCCGGTTCACACTGAATATCCAGGGAGATTCGGGCCGGTAACGTCGCGCGCAGCAACCGGCTGCACTCCTCGACAATGGCGCCCAGTAAGGTCGGTTCCATTGCCGCGGCCTGCCTGCGGCTAAAGGCCAGTATCTGTTGCACCAACTCACGGGAGCGTGTGCTGGCCTTTTCTATTTCATCCAGGCTCTCCATTGCTCCGGGGTTGCCCGCAATCTCCAGGCGCGCGAGTTCCACATTCCCCAGAATCGCCGCAAGCGCGTTGTTGAAATCGTGCGCTATCCCCCCGGCGAGCGTGCCAATCGCCTCCATTTTCTGGGATTCCACCAATTGCGCTTCGAGGGCAATGCGGCTGATCTCCGCAGACTTTCTATCGGTAATGTTCTCGTGGACAACCACCGCGCCCCGCCGGGAGCCGTGTAACGGGGTGACATTCAACTTAAACCAACGTTTTTCAGTCGGGGAATGGCAGGGATACTCCAGCAGGAACTTGCTTTTTTCACCGGACAAAACACCCATGATGCCGGTTTTCGCTGCCGAGGCTTCTTCGCCGGAAGGACGCCCAACGGCGCTATCGCATACTTCGAAATAGCTCACGCCGACAGGGTCGATAACCCCATCCGGGGCTCCATTGCTCCGGCCGAAGTGGCGCCAGACATCGTTGACGGCAATGATTTTTCCCTCCAGATCAACGACAGCGACCTCTTCGCTCAGGGAATTCAGCACCGACATGTTGAAATCATGGCTGTCCTTGAGTGCCACCTGCGCGGCATTGCGACCAGTGATGTCACGGAATACCAGCGAATAGCCCAGCAACACACCTTCAGTGGTCCTGGCGGGCGAAATACGCAGCGAAACGTCGATATGGTGGCCGTCTTTTGTTTGACGCACGGTTTCCACATCGAGCGCACCCTTGCCTTGCATCGTCAGATCGCGATTGAGGACTACCTTTTGCCTCAGCTCCGGC
>CAIUKQ010000007.1 GCA_903899705.1 uncultured beta proteobacterium | reverse complement strand
TCTTTTTCCTCGTACATGAACCGCGCCCAGCCCCTGATCATGATCACAATGTGGAACTCGGCTTCATGGCGGTGCCAGCCGGTTCCCTTTTCGGGCGCCTCATTGGCCCGCACCAGCTGAGCGATGACCTTGCCCGAGGTGGCCGCGGCGATGCCGAGATCCCGATAAAGGAAAAAGTCGCGCAGGCCCTCCGTGCGGAATGGAGTGTCATTGGGTTTGACATGGGAAAAATGGGTGGCGGTCTTGTCAAGCATGTTGATCTCCTTTCATTGAAATTCAGGCGGCCTTGGCGGCGGCGTCCCGGTCGATGTCGCGGGTGATCTGGCGGTAGGCGGGCAGGGTCAGGAACTCCACGTATTCCCCGGTGGTGAGTTCCCCGAACAAACGGGCGCCTTCCTCGTACCGGCCTTCCATCCATGCGGCCTCCCCGAGGTGGGCCCGCACCTTGGGCAGTTCCTCGGCGAGCAACTGGCTGAACAGGGCGTTGGTGACCTTCCGGCCATCGTCCAACACTCCCTTGGGACTGCGTATCCACTGCCAGATCTGCGAGCGGGAGATCTCCGCGGTGGCCGCGTCCTCCATCAGGTTGTACACCGGCACGCAGCCGTTGCCCGCGAGCCACGCACCCAGATACTGGATGCCCACGCTGATGTTGTTGCGAAGCCCGGCTTCGGTGATCGGCGATGAGGGTTGAAAATCAAGGAGGTCTTTTGCCGTAACTTGCACGTCCGCAAGCTGCTTGCCGTATTGATTTGGCTGCGGCATGTACTGGTCGAAAATTTCTTTGGCAATCGGCACCAGCGCCGGATGCGCAACCCAGGTGCCGTCGCAGCCGTCGCTTGCTTCCCGGATCTTGTCCTGGCGAACCTTGTCCATGGCCGCGGCATGGGCGGCCGGATCGTCCTTGATGGGAATCTGTGCCGCCATGCCACCCATGGCCGGCGCATTGCGGCGGTGGCAGGTCTTGACGAGGTTTAGCGCATAGGCGCGCATGAAGGGTGCGGTCATGCCCACCTGCGAGCGGTCGGCGAGGCAGAAGTCCGGATTGGAGCGGAACTTCTTGATGCAGGAAAAGATGTAGTCCCAGCGCCCGATGTTGAGTCCGGCCGAGTGTTCGCGCAACTCCCAGAGGAATTCGTCCATTTCGAAAGCCGCGAGCACCGTCTCTATGAGCGCCGTGGCCTTGATGGTTCCGCGCGGGATACCGATTTCATCCTGCGCGAAATTGAAGATGTCGTTCCACAGCCGGGCTTCGAGGTGCGACTCCATTTTGGGCAGGTAGAAATAGGGCCCGCTGCCGCGCGAGAGACTCTCCTTCGCGTTGTGAAAGAAATAGAGGGCAAAGTCGAAAATGGAGCCCGACACCGGCCTGCCGTCGATGAGCACATGGGCCTCTTCCATGTGCCAGCCGCGGGGGCGCGGTATCAGCACCGCGATCTTGTCGTTCAGGCGGTAGGTCCGGCCGTTCTGATCGAGGGAAATGGTCCTTCTCACCGCATCGCGAAGGTTGATCTGCCCGCTGACCATGTTGTCCCAGGTCGGGCAATTGGCATCCTCGAAATCGGCCATGAAGGTCGAGGCGCCGCAGTTGAGCGCATTGATCACCATCTTGCGGTCGGTCGGGCCGGTGATCTCGACCCGCCGGTCGAGCATGTCGGCGGGCTGCGCGGCGACCTTCCATTCCGACTTGCGGATCGCCAGGGTCTCGGGAAGAAAGTCGGGCAGATTGCCGGCATCGAACTCGCGCTGGCGCGCGGCACGCGCGGCAAGCAGTTCCAGGCGCTTCGCGTCGAATTTCCGGTGCAGCGCCGCGACAAAGGCGAGGGCGGCGGGTGTGAGTATTTCCGCATGGCGCGACGTCATGGCGCCGAGGATTGTCATGCCGGCAGGCGGGTTCTGGCGTTGGTCCATGTGCACCCCTTCTTTTGTCGGTTCAGACCAGCGTGAGCCCGGGACGCTCGCCGCGGCGTTTGGCGGGGACCCCGATCGGATAGAGCGCGGGCGTTGAATCCGGCGCGCGGCGATGATGCGTGGCCTGCTCATAGGCATACGCGAGCTTGATCATATTGGCGTCATCGTAGGGGCGGCCGAGGAAGGTGATCCCCACCGGCATCTTGTCTCGCGTAAAGCCCGCGGGTACCACCACGGAGGGCACGTAGACGAGAAAGGTGTTCAGGTGCGGCGCTCCCTTCTGGTCGGTCCACGGCGGATTGACGCCGTCCTTGATGAGGGTCGGCTGGTGCTCCACAGCCTTGTGGACGATGGCGTCCAGTTTGTGGTCGGCCATGACCTTGAGAAGGCGCGTCATCAGTTCATCGCGTGCCTTCAGGTATTCGCCATAGGCCTCGGGCGTCGAGGAGCGCATCCAGCGGTCCTGGGAACTCTTGCTGACCTTCGCAAAAAGCGGCGAGTTACGAACCTCTTCGCGCGTTTTGAATGGTGCCTCGGCACAAGGGTCGAAATACTGGCGAAAGGAGGCTTCCTCATCCTCGGGATTGCCGGCGCGTTTGGCGAGCAGGTCCTTCAGGCCCGGGATCACGATGGGATCAATGACCGTGGCGCCGGCGCCGCGCAGCGCGTCGACCGCGCGTCCGAACACCGACGACACCTTGGCGAAATCGGCGGATTCAGGCTCGGAGGCGAACCCCATCGGCTCGCGAAGTATCCCCAGGCGCGCGCCGCGCAGGGCGTCGCGATCGAGCAGGCCTGTGTAGCTCGGCGGAATATGGCCCATGCCATGGGCGGTGATCGGATCATTCGGGTCATAACCGACCATGGCCTCAAGCAGGCGGGCGAGATCCGCGACGCTGCGTGCCATGGGTCCAAGCGAGCCGATCTTCGAGGGCCAGCCCGAGTACACGCCGCCACGGCTCACCAGACCCGCGGTGGGGCGCATGCCGACGATGCCGTTCCAGGTCGAGGGGCGGCGTATCGAGGCAAAACCTTCCTGTGCCACCGCGAGTGTGGCGAAGTTTGCCGAGACGCAGACGGCCGAACCGCCCGAACTGCCGCCGGCGGTGCGCTCCAGGTCATAGACATTGCGCGTGGAGCCGAACAGCGAACCATGGGTATCGCCGCCGCCCAATTCGCCCAAGGTGGCCTTGCCCAGGATGATGGCGCCGGCCTTTCGCAACTTGTCCACCACAAAGGCGTCGCGGTCCGGATTGAAATCCTTGAAGAGCACCGAGCCCATTGTTGTCGGCAGGCCTTTGACATCGCCCTGATCCTTCATGATAACGGGGATGCCGTGCAGCGGGCCGATGGCGCCCCGGGTCCGGTAGATTTCATCGAGGCGGTCTGCTTCTTCCAGCACGCCGGGGGCGAGGCTGATCACGGCATTCAGGGCAGGGCCCTGTTTGTCATAGGCCTTGATGCGGTCCAGGTAACCCTGCACGAGATGCCGCGCGGTGAGATGGCCGGAGCGAAACGCCCCGTGTATTGATTCGATGGTGGCTTCGACGATTTCGAACGGCTGCAGTGAGTCCATGTTTGCTTCCTTGAGATGGAAGTGCGCCGTGCGCGGGCACGGCGCCCCCCCGTTTGTTACTTCGTGTTACTTCGTGTTACTTCGTATTACTTCGCCACCGACAGGACGGGTTTCTCCCGGCCCATACCGGGCAGGTCAAACATCCCCGGCCTCAGGGTGCTGATGAAATTCAGCGATTCCTCGAGCTTGATGACGTCGGCGTACTTGGCGTTCATGTCGCACAGGTTGATGGCATGGCTTGCCTGCGAGCGGTCAAAGCAGCCTTCCTCCACCAGCGAAATCCGGTAGTTGTTGGAGAACGCATCAAGCACCGAGGCGCGCACGCAGCCGCTGGTGGTGGTGCCGGTGACCAGCAGGCTGTCGACACCGAGCAACACGAGGTAACTCAGCAGCGGGGTGCCGAAAAAGCCGCTGGGCTTCTGCTTGGTGATAACGATGTCCTGCGGCGCGGGGGCGATGTCGTCAATGATCCGGTTGCCGTCGATGTTGGACGGGGTATTGGGTTTTTCATTGGAACGGTTGTTCTTCCACGACCACGACCCCGAATCCCAGTTGTCCTCGCGCCGCGTGCCGGTGGTGTAGATCACCGGCAGGCCTTTCGCGCGACCCGCGGTCACCAGCTTCTTGATGGCCTTCACACCTTCCCAGGCATCCTCTCCGCAGGAGTTGCGCCATTTCTTGATGGATTCAAGGATGGGCTCGGGCTTGTCGCCGCAGAACGCGTAATTGACATCGATCACAAGGATGGCGGGGCGCTTGCCGAAGCCCTGCTGGGCGCCGTAGCCGGAGGTTGCAAATACCTGCTTGTCGCGTTCGGTCAGGAACTGGTTCCATACGGGTTCGCTCATGGTATATCTCCTTGAAAATGTTGAATAAAATGACGCTTGTAGGACTGGGTCAAACAAATCTCGTATCGATGATTTCCGCGTAGGCAACGTCGCTCTTGAGGAGGTCGGCGTTTCTTACCACCTTGGAACCGGTGGTCCAGGCGGCCTGCGAAATCTTCCCGTCAGGACTCCACAGGCTGTCGGCGAAAGCGCGATCGATGGTGGCCTGCAGGTCTTCCAATGCCATGGTGGGAAACTCCTTCTTCGCGATCTCGGCGGCCTGACGCGGGTTTTCCTGGGTGAACTTGAGGCCCTTCACGATGGCTTTCACAAAACCGGCAACCACCGCCGGTTCGGTATCGATGGACTCCTTGCGGATGTTGAGGGTCGAGTAGGCGTAGTCGCCCAGTTCCTTCGGCACGTTGTAGAAGGGCTCGTCCCAGATGCCCTCGCGAATGCCGCGCGTCAGGAGCGGTTCGCTCACCACTGCGACGTCTGCGTTCTTCGTCTTCATCGCGGCAAGGGACGCTGCAGATGTCACCTCCATCAGTTGCACGTCCTTCTTGATATCCAGGCCCCACATGCCCACGAGGTAGCGGGTGATGGAATTGGGCGTGCCGCTGTACAGGCCCGTGGCGATTCGCTTGCCCTTTATGTAGCCGGCGAAGTCGCGGTTTTTTGGGGAGGCGCCTTTCTGAGCCACGAGATATACGTTGCCGCGATTGACCACGTTCACCACGGCGCGCAATTCCGCCCCCTTGGCCTTTGCGAAGGCATTGTGCTCGGGGCCGCCGATGAAGGCGAAGGCCTGCTTGGTGAGAACGGCGTTGGTATGTCCGGATCCGCTCTCGATGGTAAGAATCTTTATCGCGATTTTTTCCTGGGCGAAATAGCCGTTGGCTGCCGATACATACATGGGCAGGTAGCCGATGCCATGCAGAGGTTCTGCGATGACCAGTTCTTTCAGGCCGGATTGCGCCCGTGCCCAGCCCGGAATCAGCGCCGATCCCGCCATGGCGAACGTTCCGCCAAGAACTGTTTTTCCGAAATTGCGCCTGCTGATGTTTTCCATGTGCGTTTCCTTTTGGGGTGGCTTGGGGGAGTTACGAGGGGGGCATAGACCCCCTTGTTCTTTCCGGATTAGCGTTTGATGTGCCTCATGAGCACGGTTTCAAGGCGGGATACGCCCAGATACATGGCAATCGAAAGCATGGAGAGCACCAGCACAGCCACCCACACCAATGCGATTTCGTAGGTCTGGCCGGCATAGAGAATGGCTCGGCCCAATCCATGCTGGGAGGCGATGAATTCACCGACGATGGCGCCGGTCAGGGCGAGGCCGATGTTCACGCGAAGCACCGAGATCCCCCATGGCAGCACCGAGGGCACCACCACCTTGCAGAACACCTGCCAGCGCGAGGCCCCCAGCGAATACATCAGGCGCTCAAGATCGCGATCCACCGACTTGACCCCGGAGAAGGTGGTCAGAGTCGACACCACCACTGTCAGCGCGACACCGATGGCGATCTTGGAGGAGAGGCCCACGCCGAAGACCAGGATGATGAGCGGCGCCAGCGCCAGTTTTGGAATGGATTCGAAGCAGACGATGTAGGGCTGCGCGAGCATTGCGTAATTGCGCGACCACCAGAAGGAAAGCCCCAGTGCGGTGCCGGCGGAGGTGCCGAGCACAAACCCGATGATCGCCGCGCGGAAGGTGAACCCGATGTCGGTCATCGCGTCACCGGCCGTGAAGAACGTCAGCATGGTTGCGAAGATGGCCGAGGGGCGCGACCAGAAGAAGGGATCGATCCAGCCCAATTTGGCGCCGGTTTCCCAGGCGCCGATGCCCACCAGCAGGATGGTGGCCTGGAACGCGACGATGAACCATGCAGGCCATTGCCGTTCGACCGGCAGGCGCCGAAGCCTGATCGGAGACGCAATGGGTTTGCCGGTTGGCGCACCTGCGGGCCCCGGAATCGTCGGCGTAGCGACGGGGCGAACATCTGCCACTGGAAATCTTTCGGCGAATTTTTCTCTGATGCCCATCTGTCTTCTCCCGTGTTGTTGGTCGACGTCAGGCTTTCAAGCGGCCTCGGCATGTTGCTCAAAGCTGTTCAAGAGGTTCAGGCAGTCTTCCTTGAGGCGCATGAAGGTCCGGCCCAGCGTGATTTCGCGCGGCCGCGGCCTTTCGATAGGCACCGGCAGGTGGGCGATCACGCGACCGGGTCGCGCCGCCATCACATAAATTTCATCGGAGAGGTAGACGGCTTCCTCGACGTCGTGGGTGACGAAAATCACGGTTTTGCCGAAGTCCTGCCAGATCTGCAGCAACCACTCCTGCATGCGCGAGCGGGTCTGCGCGTCCAGCGCGCCAAACGGTTCATCCAGCAGAATGACTTCGCTGTCGTAGAGCAGGGTGCGTAGCAGGGCCGCGCGCTGCCGCATCCCCCCGGAAAGGGCGCTGGGATAGGCGTGCTCGAATCCCCCCAGGCCATATTTGTGGAGGAAAGGCAGGGCATAGGCGCGTGCCTCCTGATTGGAGACGCCGCGCACCTCAAGGCCCAGCACAATGTTGTCAAGTACGGTGCGCCAGGGGAAGAGCAGATCCTTCTGCAGCATGTAGCCCACACCGCCCACCATCCCGGTTGCGTCCCGGCCATTGATGATCACGCCGCCGCGCGACGGCTGCTGAAGGCCCGCGATGATGTTGAAGATAGTGCTCTTGCCGCAGCCGGAGGGGCCGATCAGGCTGGCAAACCGGCCCGCGTCGACCCGGATGGTCAGGTTGTCCAATGCATGGAACACGGTTCCATCGGGCTTTTCGAATTCCTGTGATACACCGCTCAGTTCAATTTTTGGCGTGGGCATGGGGGCTCCGGAATGCGGGTGGGTTTATGGTGTGATCGCGCTCAAGCTAGATGTCGTCGGTCAGCGGCAACGTGCCTTCCTTCGGCGCGGACTGGCTGTGCACCAGCAACACCGGCGTTTCGGCGGGTTCGACGACAGGTTCGGTGGCACGCACGGGCGCATTCCAGACCAGGGTCAAAAATGCGAGCAGCGAAAGGGCGCTCAGTAGGGAGACGATCGTGGTAGGCAGGCGAAAGAACGAGTTCATGGCGCTCCTATCTCTAAGATCACCCCCTTTCAAGCCGCGTATTTACGCGACTTGCTCCAATTACTGCAACGCAACAAGCGTGCCATTGCCGTGGAATACGCTTAGTTGTTGTTCCTATGGAGAAATTGACCGATCGGTCGAACCCAAGTCATATTGCAATGCACCACGGTCGCGCTTTGGCGCGCGAAGATGCCACGCATTGATGCGGCTTGTCGGAAAAAGTTGAAACGCGAGAAGGATTTGGTGCGGACATCCGGGGTCGGCGCAGTTTGCGCAGACTCAATCGGCGATGCGCACCAGGATGGCGGTCGCGTCGTTACGACCGAGATATTGCTTCTGCAACTTGATCGATCGTGAGACCAGATCGTTCGCAATGGCGACCATATTGCCGCCGTGATCAAAGGCGCTGCCGATGCCGGTCTCTCCGATGACTTCCCATACGCCGTCAGTGAGCAACATGAAGATGTCGCCCGGGTTTGTGTCCTCGGAGCGGCAATCGAGTACCAGATGGCGATCAAGGCCGATTGCACGCCGCAGCACATGTTGCATGCCGGTGCAGGGCCAGACGTGGTCGGTGGTGAAGCGTTCCCGAACGCCCGAGCGGATGCGATACAGGCGGCTGTCGCCCACATGCCCGAAATGCGCGACACCGTCGCGAAAGGCGAGGGCGGTGAGTGTGCACAGCATGCTGCCTGCGTCAGGCTGGCGGGAATTCGCCGAAAACAACCAGGCGTTCACCGATCGCGCGGAACGCTCCAGGGCCTGTGCCGGCGTCCATGCCGCGGGCGCCGCCATGTAGTCTGAGAGCACGGTGCGCACGCAGCTCTCCGCTGCCTCGCGGCCGCGATTGCCCGGCGCAGACAGGCCATCGGCAAGCGCGAGGGCGAATCCATTTCCGGAGCCATTGATTTCCGAAGGCGAGGTGAAGTCGAAGAAGTCCTCGGATACCGCTCTTCCGCAGGCGTTGGTCGACCACGCGACCTCCATCGCGCCCATCCTTACGGAACCGCAGGAGGGCGATACGGTGTCGGCATTTCTGTCGGTGTATTCCAGGCGTGTCTGGTGAGCAACGAACGTGCCATGATCCTGCCCCTGCTGCGGGTTGGTGAACAGTGGGGAAGCGCATCGACACGGTGCGAGAGGCGGGAGGTGCGCTCCCCTTTGGGGAGGCGGTCAAAGAGCTTGCAACTCCATGACAGATTTTTCCACTGGAACCGCCGCTATAGCTGCGGGTCCTGCCGGTAGAAAACGGCAAGCTGCCGGTACAGATCCGGCCAGTCGCGCAGGAGCACCGCGGAGTCGGTGAAGAATGTCTCGCTCATGACCGCGAAAAACTCCGCGGGATGTTCGCTGGCATAGGGGTCGATCAGCGTCTGCGCGCCCGCATCGACCAGTCTGCAGAACCGGCGGTAGTCGCGTTCCAGCGTTGTCCGCCAGGCAACTGCATCCATGCCCGGAAAGGGAGCCGGAATGTCGTCGGTTCCGCCGCGCGTCATGTGGATCTTGTGCGCGAATTCGTGGATCACCACGTTGTAGCCCGCGCCACTTTGCTTCACGTCCTCCCACGAGAGGATCACCGGCCCGTCGGACCAGGCTTCGCCCAAGAGTTCATCCTCGTATTCATGCATCACGCCGTCTTCATCCATCTCCTGGCGCTTCACGCGGAACCCGCCCGGATAGACGATGACACCAACCCATCCGTCATAGAGATCGAGGCCCAGGTTCAGCACCGGCAGGCAGGCCTGCACAGCGATCGCAAGGCAAATGTCATCGGTGAGTTCCATGTAACCCGCGCCGTGCAATTCCTTTTCGTGCAGGAAGATGAGCGCCAGATCGCGCAGGCGCGCGAGGTCG
>CAIUKQ010000006.1 GCA_903899705.1 uncultured beta proteobacterium | reverse complement strand
GATGTCGGTCAGCATCATCTCGCGCTGATCGTTGCCCATGATGACGCAGACATCGGGCTTCATCTCCTCCCACTTGTCGGCCATCACCTGGATGGCGGCATCGCAGCGCGCCTTGCGCTTCTGGCGCTCCTCCAGCGTGCATTGCGCAGCCAGATTCTCGTCCTTGCGCAACTCCACCAGCTGATCGAAGGTGTAATCCTTCAACCGGAACGGATGGATATTCTTCTTGTCGGCGGGCAACCGGGTAGGCCACTGCTCCGCCGAGGTACCCAAGGTCGGACCGTGCGTGGTCCACATGCCCAATACGATTTTTGCCATTTGATATCTCCTGATCGTCAGCCGGTTCTGCCGGTTACAGGTGGAAAAGCCTGCGCGCATTGTCCTCGAAAATCAGCTTCTTCTGCGCCGAGGTCAGCCAGTCGAATTTCTCGATGATGGGCACGATATTGTCGAAAGTCTTGCCGGTATCCGGATTGATACCGGAACCCACACCGGGACATTCCGCGCCGAACAGGCAGCGCTCGGGACCGACCGTCTTGATAAGGAGGCGAAGCGCGTCTTCCGTGTAAAGAACGGTGTCGTAATAGAGGTTCTTCATTCCGTCGAGGAAGGTCTTGCCACCGCCCTTGTGGCGATAGCCCGACTGAAAGCGTCCCAGCTGGTAGGGGATTGCTCCGCCGCCATGCGAGACCACGATCTTCAGGTTGGGGAAGTCGGTGAAGACCTCCGAGTGCACCAGGCCGTAGACCGCGATCGATTCTTCGTTGATGAAATGCAGGGTATAGGGCGTGCGCTCGGAATGCGAACCGGTGCCGTGTATGTGCGCCGGAATATCCAGCTCGCACAGTTTTTCGTACAGCGGGTACCAGTAACGATCGCCCAGGGGCGGTGCTTCCTGGCCGTTGTTCTCAAACGGATCAGGGTTGAGCAGGCAACCCTTGAAGTTCATCTTCTTGATGCAACGCTCGAGCTCGGCAAACACGTTCTCGACAGGCTCCCCCGCGGCCTGCGGCAAACCGCAGATCGGAATGAAGGTGTCGGGAAACTGCGCGCAGCTGCGGGAAATCATCGTGTTCACCTCCTCGGTGAACCAGTGAACAAGGCGCGATGGCTTCTGGCTGTGCATCATCTGGAACGGGCGCGGCGAAATCAGCTGCTTGTCGGTGCCGTTGTTTTTCAGGCAGTCCAGGTGCCCAGCCGGTCCCATTTCCTTCTTGTTCGCCGCCGCACGAATCTGGTCGTCGGTCACATTCACCGAGCCTTTGCCGTGCGCGCCGCGATGCGCGAGGATGCCCGCCTTGTAGGCCCACAGTTCAGCGGGCGCGCTCACGTGCCCATGACAATCAATAATCATTCACTGCTCCCCGAGTTGAATTATTTGAAAATGCCCGGCGATTATAGACAGGACCCGCGAGGCCCGTTGGACGCCCACTTGCCGTGCTGTCGCACGGAAATTGAAAACTACTCCGGCTGCAGGTTGATGCGCTTCATCAATCCGGACACCTGCGCGAGTCCGCTTCGCATGGTCTCCGTCATTTCCTCCGGCGTGAGAATCGCGATTTCAGTGGCATTCGTTTCGTGATAGTTCCGAACCTCCTGCGTTTCCATGGCGGCCTTCGCCGCCGCGAACAGCCGGTTGACAATGGGGCGCGGCATACCGGCCGGCCCGAGCACCCCCGTCCAACCCGGCGAGCGCGTCACCCCCGGCAGTGTTTCCGCCACCGTTGCCACGCCGGGAACGGTCTTGCTCCGGCTTTTTTCCATGATGGCGATGAGCCGCAATTTGCCGGCCGTGATGTGCGGCTTCACGTTGTTGTAGGACATCACGCCGATTTCGATTCGGCCGGCGGCGACGTCGGTGGCCAGCGGCGCCGACCCCTTGTAGGGGACGTGCACGATATCGATCCCTGCGGCTTCCTTGAGGATTTCACCGTCCAGATGAAATGCCGAGCCGACTCCGGAACTGCCGAATGAGAGCTTGCCCGGGTTCTGCTTGCAGTAATCAATCAGTTCCTTCATCGAACGGATGGGCATGGACGCCGGCACCGTGATCGTTCTCATGCTCTCGAACAGGGAAATGACCGGCGTGAGGTCTTTCATGGGATTCCAGGTGACGCTCTTGAGCATCAGGTATCCGCCAACCAGCGTGCTGGTGGTTGCAAACAACAGCGTGTAGCCGTCGGCCGGCGAGCGAACCACGATTTCGGTGCCAATAAGGCCATTCGCGCCCGGCCGGTTTTCCAGGATGATCTGCTGCCCGAGCATTTCCACCATCTTCGGCATCATGATCCGCGCATAGGGATCGATGCCGCCCGGGGGATAGGGCACGATCAGTCGTATGGGCTTGTCCGGATAGGATTGCGCCATCGTCACCGGAACATGACATGCCAAGGCAATCACTGCCATCAATAGAGAACAACGGATCATTGCCTGTCTCCCCAAAAAGAATCTGCAGCATGCACTATCGCGTTTGCAGGCCTTCGTGTATGCCAGTTGCTGATTATGGAAGAAATCACGACCGGGCAGGTGAGCACGCTGCCAGCGCTTGCGCAACGACATGCACAATAATTGTCCAGTACACTGGCCGGGACGCAGACCAGGAGACAACAATGAAATTGTTTATCAAATCCGCCATGCTCGCGGCGACACTTGGCGCAGGGCTGACCGCTGCGCCCGCCAATTCACAGACTGCGTGGCCTGCCAGATCGGTTCGCATCATCGTGCCATCAACGCCTGGCGGAGGAACCGACGCGTATGCACGGCTGATAAGCGCGGTGCTGAGCGAATCGCTCAAACAGCAGTTCGTGGTGGAGAACCGTCCGGGCGGCAACGGCAACATCGGGGCCGAGGCGGCGGCACGCTCTGCTCCGGATGGCTACACCATCATGATCACGGCAAGCCCTTCTCTGATCATGAATCCCATTCTGTATAAATCCCTGCCCTTCAGCGCGGAAAAGGATTTTGCGCCGGTGGCGGGAGGTGTGATCAGCCCGCTCATTTTCGTCGTTCATCCATCGGTACCGGCACGCAGCGTGGCCGACCTGGTGGCAATCGGAAAGAAATCGCCGGGAAAGCTGACCTATGGATCGGCGCAGCAGACCAGTTCCACGGCGCTGGGCGTGCGCCTGCTGGAGGATTCAAGCGGGGCGAAGTTCACCAATATCCCGTACAAGGGCCTCGGACAGGCGGTGCAGAATCTGCTGAGCGGTGAAATCTCCTTCATGTATTCGGACGTGGTTGCCATCCTCCCGCAATTGCGCGCGGGAAAACTCATCCCCCTGGGAGCATCGGCCCACATCCCCCAGTTGCCCGATGTGCCCACCGTCGCCGATGCCGGCTATCCCGACGCGGGAGTGCATGCTTCTTTCATGGTGGTTGCCCCCACGGGAACGCCCCAACCCATCATCCAGCGCCTGAACAGTGAAATCCTCAGGCTCACCAAGATGCCCGATGTCGCGGCCAAGCTCGAGGCCATGGTGCTGATTCCTTATTTCGAGAGTCCCGCCGAATTCGGCGCGCGACTGCTCAAGGAACGCGAAAAGTGGGGAGCGCATATCCGCCGGCTCGGCGTGAAGCTCGACGAATGACATGCAATTGATCGTGCATTTCAAAACTTTCGCGGCAATGGCGGTAGCGTCCGCCTTCGCTTTTGCCGCCGCGGCGACTTTTGCCCAGGACTATCCGACGCGGGCAATACGATTCATTGTTCCCTCCAGCACCGGTGGCCCCACAGACCTCCTCGCGCGCCTGTTTGCGGATCGGCTCTCGAAGGCACTGAACCAGCCGGTGGTCGTCGAGAACATGGCGGGCGCCGGTGGGCACATCGGCGCACAGGCGCTGGCCCGCTCGGCGCCGGACGGCCACATGCTGATGATCGGCTCCCAGAACCAGATGGTGGTCGGCCCGTTTCTGTATCACGACCTGCAGTACGACGTGGAACGCGATTTTGCGCCGGTGGCCATGTTGGTGCGCGTGCCGTACATGCTGGTGGTGACGGCAAAGATGCCCGGCAACAACCTCAAGGAGTTGCTTGCGGAAATACGCTCGAAACCGGGCCGCTACAACTATGCCTCGTCCAACGGCTATGGCAGTACCGCGCACATCGGTGCCGAGATGCTGAAACGAGCCGCGCAAATCGACATCAAGCACATCCCCTACAAGGGGGCGGCCCCGGCCATCAATGACCTGCTCGGGGGGGACGTGCATCTATTGTTCTCGATCCCCGGCGCCGTCACAGCGCATCTCAAGACCGGCCGGCTGAGGTCCATTGCCATCGCGGCGCAGAATCGATCCGGCTTGCTTCCGGATGTGCCGACCTTCGACGAAGCGGGTCTGCCGGGATTCGATGTGTCCTCCTGGTACAACCTGGTGACGCGCGCCGGTGTCTCCACTGCGATCATTGCGAGGCTCAACGCGGAGATCAACCATGCCATTCAGCAACCGGAACTGCGTGCGCAACTGCAGAAACTGGATGCGGAACCGGCGGGCGGCTCGGTCGCGGAAATAAACAGCTTCCTTCAAACAGAGAAGGCCAAGTGGGGAAAGCTCATCAAGGAGGCGAATATCACGGCCGAAGGTAGCTGAATAACGTAAATATTTGAATTGATTGACGTTTATTAGGCTCCGGTGAGCAAAGGCCGAGGTTGCAGACACCCATTCTGTCAAGCCGTCTCGGCTGTAGCCTTTTCCTGTACTGCCGCGGCGGCCCTTGCCGCCGGATGCGGCGGCCGTGGCACTCCCAGGTTTTCACGAAGCGTCTTGCCTTCGTACTCCGTGCGAAATAGTCCGCGCCGCTGCAACTCCGGCACAACCAGGTCGACAAAATCGTTGAGCGCGCCGGGCATGTAGGACGGGAGAAGGTTGAAACCGTCCGCGCCTTCGTTGACAAACCAGTCTTCGAACTGGTCTGCAATCTGCGCGGGTGTTCCCTTCACGATCCAGTGATGCTTGGCTGTTGCCGCGCGCCGCGCGGTTTGTCGAAGCGTGAGTTTCTCGCGCCGCGCAATCTTCATGTAGCTCTCGGGCGCGCTCATGCGGGCCGAGTTGCCCTTGATTTCCGGCATGGGCCCGTCCAGCGGATAACCTGACAGGTCAACACCGCCCAGATTGTGCTGCAGGCGTGCCATCGCAACTTCGATGGGCACCATTTCTTCCAGCTGCTCGAAGCGCTCATTGGCCTCGGCCTCGGAACGGCCGACAAAAATGAAAGCACCCGGCATGAGTTTGAGATCCTCCGGCCTGCGCCCGAATTTATCAAGGCGGCCCTTGACGTCCTGATAAAAGGCCTTTGCTTCGCCCAGATCGGATTGGGACATGAACATGACGTCCGCCACGCGCGCCGAGAGGTTTTTGGAAGGTTCCGAGCCGCCGGCCTGGATGATGACCGGATACCCCTGCGGCGGCCGCGCAACGCTCAAGGGACCCTTGACCGAAAAATATTTTCCCTTGTGGTTGAGGACGTGAAGCTTTTCAGGGCTGAAGTAGCGACCGGAGATTTTGTCCCTGAGAAACGCATCGTCCTCGTAGCTGTCCCACAGACCGCGCACAACATCGGCAAATTCCTCGGCTCGCGCATAGCGCTCGTCATGAGGAACGTGACCGTCAAGACTGAAATTGAAGGCATCTTCCCGGTTGCCGCCGGTGACCAGGTTCCACCCGGCGCGCCCGTCAGTCAGGAAGTCAAGCGAGGCAAATGCCCGCGCGACGGAATACGGTGCGCTGTAAGTCGTCGCAGACGTCGCGACAAGCCCCAGGTTCTGCGTCACCTGGGACAACGCGGACAACACCGTCAGCGGTTCGAAGCGGTCGATTTTCGAGGTGAAGCTCAGCTGTTCACGGTCGTCGGATCCCGGGGTGCCGATCGTGTCGGCAATGAACAACATGTCGAGCTTGCCCCGTTCCATGGTGCGCGCGAATTCCGCCCAGTGCCTGAAATTCAGCCCGCCATCGGCATAGCTGTCCGGATGGCGCCATCCGGCCATGTGGTAATTGGAATCGCCGGACATGAACACGGCGAATTTCATCTGCCTTTTGCCTGCGGCCATTAATCTTCTCCGAATTTGAAATGCTCCGACGCGAATTGGGCTTGCGCGGGATTTACCGGCCGAAATGCGGCCCCTATTCCGGCTGAACGTTCAGTCCCTTGAATATCGTGTTCCAGTATTGGCGCCGCTCGCGTATGAACGCGGCAATGGTCTCCGGGGTTCCCGCGGAGGTCACCTGGAAGCTCATGTTCAGGAGTTGCTTCTGGTACTCGGGATCGCGATTGATCCTGTCCATTGCGGCATTGAGCGGCTGAATGACGCTTTGCGGCAGTCCACGCGGACCGGCCATGATGCCCATTCCGCTGGTGCGATATCCGGGAAAGGTTTCGCCGATCGCGGGCACATCCGGCCACAACGGATAGCGCCCGACGCCGTCAACTGCAACGACGCGCAGCTTGCCGGCCTTTACGAAACTGTCCAACTGGGGTGGGGCGGCGACAATCCACTGAAGGCGGCCTGCAATGACGTCCTGCATCTGTTGCCCCGCGGTCTTGTAGGTCACGCCCACCATGTCGGTGCCGGCAAGCTTGTTGACCCACTGGCCGACCATGACAAGAAGAATGACGTTGGTTACGCCATAGCTGATTTTTCCGGGCTGCGATTTGGCATAGGAGATGAGTTCGGGCAGGGTTTTGGCGGGCACGTCGGGATGCACCGCAATCGTCAGGCGATCCTGCTCGTAAATCATGCCCACGGGCACCATGTCGCGGTCGACGTCATATCCCGGGGTTTTCAGCAGATAGGGGTCCAGCACCCAGGCGCCCATTCCCGAAAACATCAGCGTATAGCCATCCGGCGCCGCCTTGACCATCGCGAGAGTCGCGAGAGTGCCGCCCGCGCCGAGCACGTTGTCGACAATGAATGTCTGGCCTAAACTCTTGGTGAGCCGATCGGCAAGCATGCGTCCGATCAGATCCGGGCTTGTTCCAGGGGGCGTGGAGATGATGATCTTGACCGGTTTTGCTGGCCAGGATTGCGCGCCTGCCTGACCGGTCGCCAGGGCCAACCCGAGCCACAATGCGGCCAGGCTGCCCGCCCAATTAAAACGAATCATCATGTTCTCCCGCGAAATCGAATGAGGCGCGATTATCGCAGAGTGGCCTGCCTGCGATTGCCCGATCAGGTCTGCCGCATGACACGGTATCGCGCGATGTCGAAGTCGTCGCCGGATTCGACGATGGCCACCGGGACCAGGAGGAAATTCTCCCCCTCGAATTCCAGCACCGGCCCGATACGCTTGTCAAAACCACCCTCCCGCGTGCAGACGAGGACCTCTTCGCGCAACACGCGATCGTCATTGAGCAGAATGGCGTCCTGGGGGGCGACACCACCAAGCTTTACGTGGAACGAAGTCTTGGCGAGCGTGCGAATGCCGACACTGAATTGCAGCTTGGGATGGCGACTCCACCGCCGCACCACGCCAACGGAATACGAGCCGCTACCACCCTCGACACTGAGTGCGACCAATTTGCCGACGCCCAGCCAGTCACCCTGCACATTGCTCGCCATGGTGCCAATACCGCCGGAACTGATGTTCTGGGTGATCCAGGATTCCAGGCTTGCCGGGGCTTGACCGCCCTGCAGGCGCGTGAGTATTCCGGCCATGCCGTTGGCGACATTGAGCTTGTGCTGCATTTCATAGCGATCGTTCTTGCGCACCGGCGGGGGCGCCGACCAGGTAGTCCTCAGATGCCGAAGCACACGCAAAACCAAAGGGCATTCATACGTGCCGCCAAGGTTCAACTCCGAGGGAAGAGCGCCGCCCTCGGCCACCCGGATCACATTGTCGAGAAGACCCGTGGCGGGGCCAGCGGCGAAAAACCGGATGTCTGGCGACGAAGGCGGCGCCTGAACCAGCCGCTTGGGCGGCAAACCGGCGCCAAGGTCGAAATAGTTGTAGGTCGTTTGCGGTTGATGGGTGGGGCTCAGCACGAACGACGCGCCCAGATGCGCAATGATCCACTCGGACAATTCAATCCCCACCTGCGGCATGCAATCCGGCGAAGAAGCCGCCAGCATCAGGAGCTTCACCAGTTCCCGCTCGATGCTCGAATTCTGCGGCACGTTGGCGTAGACCCGCAGGGTGTCTCCGTGGATCTTTTTTTGTTCGGCAAGGCGGTAGATCCTGCCAAGCGAATTCCAGGCTTCCGTATCCTCGGGTTCGTAGTGCATGTACTGCCATTTGAGCTGCCCCGCAAGCGAGCGCACCGCCCGCATGCACAGCAGGGGCAACTGGGATTTCAGCTTTCCCGCGATACCGTTATCCGCCACGCATTGGTCAACGATTGAGGTATATGCAGTCGCAAGGTCTTTCCAGTAACCCGACATCGCCCGCCAGATGCGCGCTTCCTGGGTTTTGGTCTGGTTCGCCACCACAACATAGTCGCGCGAAAGTTTGCGATGAAACGGCAGCGCGACCTCGTCGAGCTGCAGAAGTATTTCCGCGCGCCGTTCCGGTTTGAGATCCTCCGCGGCGGCGGCTGAAATGATCCAGTCGCGAAGTTCCTCAAGTGCCTTTTCCGGGTCACTCCTGGGCAGGCCCGCCAGCGCTTCCTTTGCACTTTTTTCGTCAGCAAGCGGGTGATCCGACTTGCGTCCTCCAAGCCAACTCAAAGCCATTTCGTGAACGCCTTATTCTGTGGCGGGCTTTTCCACCACGGGTGCCGCGGTTGCCTCGGGCGCGCCGGGCGTTGCTGCCGCTTCAGCCTCGTCGGTTGGTCCGAGCTTCTTCAGGCGCTTGGCTTCCTTCTTGTGCGCTTTGCTCAATTCTCGTTGCCGCTTCGCAAAATCGTAATTGGGTTTGGCCAAGGAACATTCCTTTCACGGTTGGTACCGGTTGCAATGCCGCAGAGTAAGCGTTTTTTCCGTCTCCGGCATTTTTGGACAAGTAATAACTGGTCCCTGCCGGATTTCGTTCCCTTGCCGACCGGAAATCTTCAGCGTAGATTGCCGGCTCGCCGACAGGTCCATGGAGAAGCCAGGATGAATAATGACAATCGTATGCGCCACCCGTTGATTATTGCCGCTGCATTAGCCGGATTGACTGTCGGCCAGGCGTTGGCCCAGACGTATCCGTCAAAACCCATTCGCATCGTCGTTGCCTTTGCACCGGGCGGCTTTGCCGACGGGGTCGCGCGGCTGGTCGGTCAGAAAATGGGCGACCGGCTCGGTCAGCCGGTTGTCGTTGAGAATCGCGGCGGTGCCGGCGGCAATATTGGCGCGAGGCAGGTTGTCACCTCGGCCCCGGATGGATACACATTGCTCGCCCATACGACAGCCAGCACCATCAACGTGTCCCTTTACAGGAATTCGGGCTTCGACTTGCTCAATGACCTCGCACCGGTAGCCAATACCGGTTCAACACCGGGGGTGTTTGTCGTGCATTCCTCAAACCCGGCAACCAGCCTTCAAGATCTGATCCGGCGCTCCAGGGAAAAAGGCATCAGCTATTCCACGGCGGGCGTTGGCACGTCATCGCACCTCGCGGCCGAATACCTCTTCAACACGCTGGCCGGCATCAAGGCAACGCATGTTCCCTATCAGGGCGGCGCCCCGGCCATTGCCGCGGTCGTGGGCAACCAGATTGAAATGGTCAGCACCTCGATGCCGCCTGTCACCGGGTTCATCAAGGCCGGCACGCTAAAGGCTCTGGCGATCTCTAGCCTGAAGCGCGATGAGGTGCTGCCGAATGTGCCCACGGTCAGCGAGGCCGGATTCGCCGACTTTGAAGAACGTTCCTGGGTGGGATTCTTCGCGCCTGCTAAAACGCCGGCCGCCATCATCGGCCGCCTGAATTCCGAAATCAGCCAGATCGTGCTGCTCCCCGACGTGAAGGAGCGCCTTGCCGCGCAGGGCATGGAGCCGCAACCGGGCACGGCCGCGGAATTCACGGCCTATGTCAAGAAGGAAGTCGACAAGTGGGCCAGGATCGTCAAGACCGTGGGACTCACGGTCGACTGATACGCCGATCCGGTTATTCGGGTTCGATGCCCGCGGCTTTGACCAGCCGTCCGGCCTGCTCGTACTGTCTTTTGACTTCTGCGCCGAACGATTCCGGGGACGCAGAAGTTTCCACAAGCAGTCCGAGCTTGTCGAAAACAGACATCACGTCGGCCGTCGCCATTCCCTTGACCAGTTCTGCATGGAGACGTTTTGTAATTGGCTGCGGCAAACCTGCCGGCCCGAAATACGCCATCCAGCCGGCAGGACGGTCGTAGCCGGGCAATGACTCCGCAACCGTTGGTGCATCCGGGGTGCGCGGATAGCGTTTGTCACCGTTGATCGCCAGCAACCTGACTTTTCCGGCCTCTATCTGCCCGATTGACGATGCCATGACCCCGAAAACCAGTTGGACCTGCCCTGCGATGAGATCCTGAAAAGACTGGCCGCCGCTTTTATAGGGAATGTGCACCATCTTCACACCGGTCATCTGCATGATCAGTTCGCCCGAGAGGTGGTGCGTTGTGCCGATGCCCGAACTGCCGAACGACACCTTGCCGGGGTTGGCCCTTGCATAGTCGACGAGTTCCTTGATGCTCTTCGCCGGAAAGGAATTGTTGACCACGACGCAGGCCACCGCCTCTCCCACCTTGCTGATGGGCGTGAAGTCCTTCACGGTGTCGTAGGGCGTGTTCTTCGTCAGAAACGGCCGGAGCGTCATGGCACTCGTTGTTGCATACGCAAGGGTGTAACCGTCCGGCGCGGCATGCGCGACATTGGTCGCACCGACTGCACCACCCGCACCGCTTTGCGTCTCGACAATGACGGGCTGCCCCAGCGCATCACTCAGCTTGTTGGACAACGCGCGCACCGCCACTTCAACGCCACCCGCGACGGTCACCAGCGTTCGGATGGGTTTTGTGGGATAAGTCTGCGCCTGCGAAGGCAAGCTCAACGCAACAGTCACCGCAATACCCGTCATTTTTACTACATTCATACAGATCTCCAAAATTTCGTTCCGCAAACGCCGGCCCACCTTCCGGCGGGTCGACCTCGCACAAAGATCACTTCTTCTTGCCCGGACGCTTTGCAGCCTTTTTCGAAACGATCTTTTTAACGGTAGATTTCTTCGAAGGCTTCGCCAGGCTCACCGTCCTGCGCGCCTTCGGTGCCACGTGGAAGACGCGGGTTGGCACCCGGTTCAGCGCTTCACAGCCATTTTCCGTGACGATGACCGTGCCACCGACATTGACCCGGTGATGGGCGCCGTCGACGGTCAGGCAGGCATTGGGTTCAAACGCGAACACCATGCCGGGTTTCAGCACCGCGCTGCGCACGCGACCCTGGGGCGGCCCGACGAAGTTGACCTTCATGTCGACATTGTCCATGTTGATGTTCGGCCGGCCCAGCAGGAAATGCGGCCCCACCGAATGCACCAGAGGCGTGTAGCACCAGCAGCCGGCCTGTTTGAGCGGCTCGGCCATGGCGTTGACCAGGTCGGTGAAGGTCATACCGGGTTTCAGCGCCTTCAAGCCGACCTTGTAGGACTCCAGTGCGACTTTTTCGCATTTCTGGTTGATGGCATTGAGCGGATCGATGGCAACCGTCATCTGCACCTGAACCTCCTGATTGCCGCACATGGGCATCAGTTCGGCCTGCATCAGGTCGCCTTTCTGCAGCACACGCGGCGCTTCACCGCGCGTGGTCCAGCGGGGCGGCCCCCAGGAGAGCGTCGCGGGTCCGGAATTCATCACAATATTGGGATAACGCAGGCCGATGCCGTAATTGAACATGGCGCGCACGGCCTCCGCATACATCACCTCCTCGCCCACGCCCTCACCCGCGACATCGCAGATGGCGACGCAGCCGGCTTCGGCCGCCTTGGCCGCATATCGCATCTGGGTGAGTTCCTCCGCACTTTTCACCAGCATCAGGTGGCTGAATTCGTCGGAGATGTCGTGAAAGCTGATGCCCTTGAGCGCTTCGGCAAACGGAATCCACCAGTTGGCGGGAATCGCACCAAACGGTTCGGTAGGAGCCTCCGAGCGCAGACCCACGACGCCAAGCCGGCTGCCGCCTCCGAGCTTCTCGCGCACGACTTCGGCTGCCTGCGTGCCGGTCGTGGCCACACGGTAGTCGGGAACCCACAACGCGTGTCCGCGATCGCGCGACCACATGGCGCGCAGCACGCGCAGATTCGCCCACGTAAGCACGACGGCATCGCCTTCCAGCGGAAGAATGGTGCACTCCTCGTTGTAATCATCGCTGATGTAGCTTTCATACATTTCACGCGCGCGAAAACCGGCGACAACGAGACAGTCGAGCTGGTGTTCCCGCATCAGCTTCCTGACGTTCGCCCATCGACGATCGCGCTCTGCGAATGAAAGTACCGGGGGACGCGCGTTTTTTATTGGCATTGAAAAATCTCCTTGTCGACTCTAGAGTAGGGGTGGGTATTGATATTTGATGACTGCATCGATAACGCAGCAATCGCCGGTCAGTCCGCTTTGATTCCCGCATCCGCGATCAGCCTGGACCATTTCGCGAATTCACCGGCAATATGGCGGGCAAGATCCTCGGGCGTTCCCACCACGATTTCCGCCATCTGCTTGCTGAATCCGTCCTCAACATCCTTCGTGGCCATGGCCTTGTGAATCTCCTGGTTGAGTCGCGTCACAACGGGCCCGGGAAGGCCTGCGGGCCCGACCACGCTGGACCAGCTGCCTACCAGAAATCCGGGCACGCCGGCTTCCGTGGCAGTGGGAACATCCGGAAGAAACGGTGTGCGCGCAACCCCCGCAGTCGCCAGCGCGCGAATCGTGCCGCCGCGAATCTGGGAGATGAACGCCGGCACCACTTCGATATACAGATGCGCATCACCGGCCACCAGGGCAAGCACGCCCTTAGGTATGCTACCGAACGGCACCTGCACCATTGACATTCCGGTGGCGCGGCTCAGAAGCTCTGCGGACATGTGCGGCGGGCTGCCGTTCTGCGGCGTTGCGTAGTTGTATTTGCCGGGATTGGCCTTGATCAGGGCGATGAATTGCGCGAGGCTGTCCACCATCAGCGACGCAGGCACCGCGATGATGAATGGCTGGTTGCTGACCTGGCTGACCGGAGAAAACGACTTGGTTGGCGTATAGCCCGCATTGGAAAAAAGTATCGGCCCAAACACCAGCGACGAACTGCTTCCCATCAACAGCGTGTATCCGTACGGCGTCGCCGTCGCGGCGGCGCGCCCGCCCACGGTGCCACCGGCGCCGCTGCGGTTTTCCACCACCACGGCCTGGCCGACGCTTTCGGCGATTTTCTGACCGACCAGCCGGGCGGAGACATCAGGAGGCGCACCGGGTCCGAGCGGCACAATGATGCGTATGGGTTTCACGGGATAACCCTGCGCAAGGGCATTGCCGACTGCGCCTGCGATGACGACACCTGCCACAAGGCAGGTGCATGCAGATAACCATCCGGAATGACGAATCACACTATTCATGGAATGTCCCTCCAACAGTAACGGCTAAAGATCGTAAGGCGCGATGATTTCCAGTTGTTTACCCAGATCTGCGTTGCGGACAACGTTGACGTTCGCCCCCAGCTCCGTCTTGTACGATTCAAGCTCGATGATGCCGTCGTGACCGTCGCCCCGGCGGATCACGCCAAGCGG
>CAIUKQ010000005.1 GCA_903899705.1 uncultured beta proteobacterium | reverse complement strand
TGGTGGAGGGGGAAGGATTCGAACCTTCGAAGGCAGAGCCGTCAGATTTACAGTCTGATCCCTTTGACCGCTCGGGAACCCCTCCGAACGAAACCGCTGATTATGCGTAGTTTTCTAGGCCCTGTCAAGGTAAAATGAGGGCGCAAACATTGAATCTTCCCTTTGAAAAACAATCGACTAGAGCCTTTAGCCCAAGCCAATCGGACGCCATTCCAGACGCCAAGCCGAAAAATCCTAATAACTTATTGATTTGTATCATATATGTTTGAATTAACGGGGACCAAGACCCCTCTTGTATTGATTCCCGGCCTGCTTTGCGACGCCCTGCTTTGGGCCCATCAGATCGGAGCACTGTCCGACGTCGCGGATTGCTGGGTGCCCAATCCGGTTGGGACGGCAAGCATAAGGGATATGGCCGCCACTGTGTTGGAAACATCCCCATTCGAGAAATTTGCCCTTGCCGGTCTATCGATGGGCGGCTATGTCGCATTGGAAATCATGCGGCAGGCGCCATCCCGGGTGCGGAAACTGGCACTCTTGGATACCAGCGCTCGCCCGGACTCCCTTGAACAGACCCGGCGGCGTCACGCGCTTGTCGAGGTGTCTCGAGGGGGGAAATTCACCGAAGTCGTCCGGTTATTGCTGCCCGCACTTGTGAATCGGGACAAATCCTGCACCCCCGAAATCGTTGGCACGGTCTGGGCCATGGCGAGAAACGTCGGCCAGGAGGCATTTTACCGGCAGGAGGCGGCGATTATCGGCCGGATCGACAGTCGCCCCCATCTGGGCGCCATTGATTGCCCAACCGTGATCATCTGCGGCCGACAGGACGCGATCACCCCCCCTGAAGTACACGAGGAACTTACCCGTGGGATCAGGGGTGCAGATCTGACCGTCCTTGAGGATTGCGGTCATTTGTCCACCATGGAACAACCTGAGGAGGTCAGCGCAGCTTTACGCTCATGGCTGGCAATTTGATTGCCCGGGAAATCGAATTCAGACACCACGCGGATTTGATCATTTTTTATAATTGCATGAGGTTGGAATTTCACCGCGCCGTTGCATAATGGCACCGATGGCCTCAATCCTAGTCATAGAAGACGATTCGTCCCTGCGGGACACCCTCAGCATCCACTTGCGCTCTGCCGGCTATACCGTACGCGTCGCCGCCGATGCCACGGAGGCCATTCGCGCGATCCTCGCGGGCGTTCCGGACCTCATTCTGTCGGACGTCACACTGCCTTACATGGATGGTTTCGAGCTTCTGGATGTGTTGAGGCGCGACGAAACCACGCGGTCAACACCCGTCATTCTCCTCACCGGACTGGTCGACGACGACAACTACGTAAGAGGAATCCGGTTGGGGGCAACAGCCTATCTCACCAAGCCGGTGTTGCGTGACGAATTGCTGAAGACCATCAGTGGCGCCCTTCGAGGGGCGGCCAAAAAAACCGAAAACTAGCTCCCCGCCCCCGGCGCCGCCTGATTGGGCGCGTCACGCAGTGCGCGGCGCAAAATCTTTCCGACGTTCGTCTTGGGCAGTTCCGTCCGGAATTCAATGAATTTCGGGCGCTTGTAGCCCGTCAGGTTGTCACGGCAATGCGCACGCAACGCCTCCTCGGTCAGCGAAGGATCTTTGCGCACCACGAACAGTTTCACCGCCTCGCCTGAATGCGCGTCCGGTACGCCAATCACTGCGCACTCCAGCACGCCATCCAGCATTGCCACAACACCCTCTACTTCGTTGGGAAACACCTTGAGTCCGGACACGGAAATCATGTCCTTTTTCCGGTCGACTATGCGAACGAAACCCTTTTCATCCACCGAAGCCATATCGCCCGTGGAGAAGAATCCTTTCTCATCCAGGACCCTGGCTGTCTCCTCCGGCTGGTTCCAGTACCCTTTCATCACCTGCGGTCCGCGCACACACAACTCTCCAGCCCCCCCCAACGGCAGTTCGTGGCCGGCATCGTCACGAATCTCAATGTCCGTCGACGGCACTGGCAGACCTATCGCCCCATTGTATTCAACGACGTCAAAAGGATTGATGGTCACGGCGGGTGAAGTCTCAGACAGCCCGTAGGCTTCAACAAGAGTGCACCCGGTGAGCTGTTTCCACCTGTTGGCCACTGCCTTTTGAATAGCCATTCCTCCACCCATGGAAATCCGCAGTGCTGAAAAATCGATTTTCGCGAAACCGGGATCATTCATCAGCGCATTGAACAGCGTATTAACCCCCGTAATCATCGTAAACCGGTGCCGGCTCAGCTCGCCTACGAATGCGGGAATGTCGCGGGGGTTGGTGATCAGGATATTGAGGCCGCCGATTTTCATCATGAGCAGGCAATTGGCAGTCAGGGACAGCACGTGATAGAGCGGCAAGGCTGTGACGATGATCTGATCGACGTCCGTTTTGAGGAACGGTTTCACCCAGGCGGCAGCCTGCTCCAGGTTTGCAAGAATATTGCGATTGAGCAGCATCGCGCCCTTGGCCAGGCCCGTCGTGCCGCCCGTGTACTGCAGAAACGCAATGTCTTCATGTCCGATGTCTGCGGCCTTTAGTTCCAGCTTCGCGCCCTCGTAAAGCATGGCATTGAACCGGATGGCGCCGGGAAGACGCCAGGCCGGCACCAGTTTCTTCATGGTCCTGACAACAAAATTGACGATCAGCCCCTTGAATCCCAGCAAATCCCCCAAAGAAGCGACAACGATATGCCGGATGCGCGTATTGGCGACGACCTGCTCAAGCACATGGGCAAAATTTTCCAGTACGACGATGGCCTCGGCGCCGGAATCCCTCAACTGGTGCTCCAGTTCACGCGCCGTGTACAGGGGATTGACATTCACCACCGTGAATCCGGCGCGCAAGGCGCCGAACATGAATACCGGATACTGAATGCAATTGGGAAGCATCACCGCCACACGCGCCCCCCTGGCGAGACCCCTGGCCTGCAGCCAGGCACCGGCATTTCGCGTCATCACGTCGAGTTCGCCAAAGGTCACGACGCGCCCCATATTCTGGTACGCGGGATTGGCTGCAAAGGCCCTGGCGCTTTGTTCGAACAGGTCGGCCAGGGAGCGATACCGCCCCCAGTCGATCTCCGCCGGCACTCCCTTCGGGTAGGACTTGAGCCAGATCCTCTCCATGCTTTCTCCCAGGCCGTTAGCCATTGCCGGTAACCATACGGAGTTTGATGCAGCCCGGCAAGTCAGGAATCGGGCGGGGATTGATCCCGAATTCGCGCGCCGGCGAACCACGCACGCTTCGGGAAGACCACCCCAAGCGCTTTACTGAATGGCGTTTGCCCGGCGCATGCTCGCGATCATCGTCGATACCAGCATGAACTGGCGGCGCGACTCGGCGCTCTCGCCAATGCGACGAAGATCATCAATGTTCGCCTGCCGCTCCTCGGGAGTCTTGGCCGCGAGGCGCTTGAAGTTTCGTATCGAATACTCCTGCACGAACTCCAGGTTCACGGTCCGCCGCTGCCGTTCATAGAGATCCAGCAGGGACGCCTCGCCTTCGCCCCGGCAGATTTTGCCCAGCTTGTCCGTCAGATTCGCGCAATCCTGAATCCCGCCATTAAGGCCGAACGCACCCAGTGGGTTATTCAGATGCGCCGCATCACCCGCCAGCACCACCCTCCCGGAGCGAAATCTGCGGGCGACCCTCTGGTGCACTCGGTAGATGATCTTTGAAATCACGGGGTAGGGCGTGTCAATCTTGAGGAAACCCTGCATGCGCCTTTCGACGTTTTCAGCGCTCAAAGCCACGTCATCAGATTCATCGGGAAGAACCGGGAACAAAACCCTCCAGAATCCGGGCGGACCGTCACCCGGCATCTTGAAAAGGGCGCACCACTCATCAGGGTCTGCAACGTAGGCGTTGTAGGCATATCCATATTTTGAAAGATCGATGCTGGTGCCAATGACGACAAACCGCTCAGGCCAGGTAAAACCCTCCAGATCCGCGTCGATGCAGCGACGCACCGCGCTTCTGCCCCCATCGGCCCCGACCAGCCAGTCGGCTTCCAGTTGCTCGTCATCCCCGCCTGGCACGCTGGCGGTAACCGAAACCTTGTCCGCTGTCTGGTTGACATTCTTCACTGCATGCGAAAACCGGACCTCGGCATGCGGATAGGTCAACAATCGCTTGTACAGGAGCGGGGTAAGTTTGTGCTGCTCGAAATGCAGCCGGTACGGATACGGCGTCAGATCCGATATCTCGGACAAATCCCATTCGACAATCAGGCCCTGCTTGCGATCCCGCATCTGCCAGCGGGGCACCTTGATAGCGGTCTGGTGCATCTCATCGGTGACGCCAAAGGGCGCCATGATCTCCAGCGACGGCGGATGGTAGGTGCCCGCCCGCAGGTCATAGCTCAGTCCCGGCTCCGATTCAAGCACGGTAACCGGCACGTCCTGGCTCGCCAGGGAAAGGGCTGTCAACAACCCCACCGGACCGGCACCGGCAACAATGACCCTCTGTTTCGCCGCCATGTCAGCGATTCCTGAATTCAGGCTTGCGTTTTTCCACGAACGCCTTCATTCCTTCCTTCTGATCGTCCAGGGCGAAGCTCGCATGAAACATGCGACGCTCGAAAATCAGCCCTTCCGCAAGCGAGGATTCGAAGGATCGATTGACCGCTTCTTTCGCGGCAAGTATCGACGGCATCGAAAACTCCCCGATTTGCGCAGCCGCCGCCAGAGCCTCTTCGAGAACCTTGTCGGCCGCCACCACGCGAGATACGAGCCCCACCCGCTCTGCCTCCGCCGCGTCCATCATCCGTCCCGTCAACACCATGTCCATGGCCTTGGCTTTTCCGACAGCCCTCGGCAGGCGCTGCGTGCCCCCCGCGCCCGGCAGGATCCCCAGCCTGACTTCGGGTTGCCCGAATTTCGCGGTGTCTGCGGCAATAATGATGTCGCACATCATCGCAAGCTCGCAGCCACCGCCCAGCGCATAACCGGAAACCGCCGCGATGACGGGCTTTCGGATGCTGCGCATCCTTTCCCAGTTTCGTGTGATGAAATCGCCGCCAAACGCATCGGCGTAAGTCAAGTCCTTCATTGCGGCAATGTCCGCGCCGGCGGCGAATGCCTTTTCGCTCCCGGTTATCACAATGGCGGCGACCTGCGCATTCCCCTCACAATCAGCCAGCGCGCTGCCGAGTTCATCCATCAACGCATCGTTCAGGGCATTGAGCTGCTTCGGCCTGTTGAGCGTGATCAATCCCACCCGGCCACGCAATTCAAGCAAAATGTTTTCATAGGGCATCGCAAACTCCAGTACCACAGTTGAATTTGGTCGGGATTCTATCAGCCGGATATCGACCACCCTGGACTTCGGCAGTCAATTCGACAACCGGTGGAATACCACATGACATCGCCACTGAAAAACAAACGCTTTGACCTGCAGGGCCATCGTGGCGCGCGCGGACTGGCGCCGGAAAATACCCTGCCCGCGTTTGCCCTGGCCATGGAACTTGGCGTAACGACGCTCGAACTGGACACCGCGGTGACGGGCGACGGCGTGGTCGTGGTCGCGCATGACAGGCGCCTCAATCCGGACATCACTCGCGACAGGAATGGAAACTGGGTTGCAGTTCCCACGAGAACCGTTCACAGCCTGCGCCTGTCGGAACTGAAGGAGTTCGATGTCGGCCGCATCAATCCGGCAAGCAATTATGCGAATCGCTTTCCGGAACAGAAGGGCATGGATGGCGTATCGATGCCCACCCTGTCCGAAGTGTTCAAGCTGGTTCACCTGCGCAACAACACCACGATCCGATTCAACATCGAGACCAAGCTGTCCCCCTCCCATCCCGAGGAAACCCCGGAACCTGTTGAATTTATTGGTAATTTGCTAGACACCATTCGTGCTGCACAAATGCTGCAAAGGGTCACCATCCAGTCGTTCGACTGGCGCGCGCTGCACATCGCGCGACAACTGGAACCGGAAATTTCCGTGAGCTACCTGACCACCCAGCAGTCGCCGGGCGCGACCATCGTCCCGGGCCAGGATTCGCCGTGGACCGACGGCATCCAGCATTCACTCCACGGCTCCGTGCCCCGAATGATTGCCGCGGCGTCGCGAGCGTTCGGAACCAACCCCGATGGCATCATATGGTCGCCCCATTTCTCAGATATCGACGGGTTTCTGATTGACGAGGCCCATGCCCTCAG
Organism: uncultured beta proteobacterium; assembly: GCA_903899705.1. Classification (GTDB taxonomy): domain Bacteria; phylum Pseudomonadota; class Gammaproteobacteria; order Burkholderiales; family SG8-39; genus 2-02-FULL-62-17. The sequence goes on along the minus strand of CAIUKQ010000005.1, from coordinate 25,951 downwards.
TATTACCGTGCTGCCATGGACTCTGAACGGGACGGAAGAGTTCGAACGCGCCATTCACCTGGGCGTGGACGGCCTCATCACGGATTATCCGGATCGCGCCCGCAGTGTCCTTGGGCGTCTGGGAATCACCTTGCCGGAATCACAGGCACCAGCAGGTGGGAATCATACCTCCCGCCCGCATGAATGACGTGCCTGCCTTCGTTGACGGTCTCCGAGTGCATGCAACGCACCCTTGGAAGCGACTGGCCCTGGTTGATGGGCCAGACGGTGTTGTCGATCAGCAGGATCTCCGATCCCTGAATCAGCAACACCAGCGTCTCCCCGGCACGAAACAGCGTCCCTGATGGCAAGATTTCGATTTCGACCGGAACAATTTCACCGGGCTTGAGTTTCTGCAGCCGTTCATGTTTCAACCATGGCTGCAAAGGCGTCGACCGGCCTTCATCGAGATCCCGGTGAGACACGCGCAACCAGCCGCTTGCAACATGGCCGTGTTCAATGTGATTCAGATCCGGGAAATGAACCTCATTTCCGCGCCTGTCCCGCTTCTTGACGCCAATAAACAGGTCCATGTCATCGGAGCCTTCCGCAGACACCCATAACCTGAGCTTCATGCTTCCGGTGAGTTCGGTGTCGTGATCAAACTTGAATACGAACTGCGGGCCGTAGACTTCCCCCTCCGTGCCCGTGGCTGAATAATCCAGCCGGCCTTCCTTCGCACTCGCCTTCTCCGACAGCAAACGCGCTTCCGTATTGAGAAAAAGCTTCGTGGCCTGCGTTCGCGCAATCGGCCATTCATTTTCAAAACGGGTTACGCCGTCGAAGAATCGCTCACGGACCTCGATGCGCACTTTGGGGGTATCCAGCCAGTCGTTCTCGATTCCCTTCAGGAAATAGTCGAAGAACCGCCGCTGGCGCTCCAGCGCCTCTCGGGAATAATAGGTTTCCCATTCCTTTCGCCCGTGGATCTCGAGCCACTTGTGCGGACTGTCCGCCTGTTTGAACCCTTCCAAAGTCCCCCGTGTATGCAGCCCCTGCGTGGACCAGCTCGCGCACACGTACATCGGCATCGCAATTTTCGAGAGGTCCGGCATCTTGTCCCGCCAGTACTCATCGATCAGCGGGTGCTTTTTCATTTCCGCCGGAAGGTTTTCGATGGTGCAGTTCTGCCAGCCCCATCGGCCCATCTGTGATTTGTACCAATAGGGGTTGAACGACGTCTCAGGCATGCCCCCGTGGAACGACCAGTCGCGGTACATGTCGCTCACGCCCTCCCAGGGAATCACGGCCTTGCAATGGGGCGGATTCATCGCCGCCACCGGCCACTGCGTCATGCAAAGGTAGGAAACGCCGTTAAGGCCGACATTGCCGCTGCTCCACTCCTGAACCGCAGCCCATTCGATGGCGTCGTAATAGTCATGTGCCTCCCGCGTAGACACCGGATACAGATCACCGATCGAATTCGAGCTGCCGCGCAAGGCAAGCTTCACCACCACGTAGTCAAGCGGCACCCAGAAACCCGGATCCGGCGATTCGAACGGCGTGAATTCCGTGGTCTTGACCGAACCGTGCGTGGCAAAACGATCATGCGTCACACGCCCATCACCATCCTTACCATACACGTCGGCCGACATGACGACCGCGTATTTCCCCGGCTTCACGGGCCGGAACACGTTGCAATACAGGGTCGCGCCATCGCGCACCCTGATCGGCACATCCTTCTCCATGATCATCTTCTGCAAACCGAACTGCACGGTTTTCACCACGAGGTCGTTTCGCCCCGGCTGCACATCCTCAAGCTTGCTGGGTATCCAGGTAATCGCACCGACCATGACATTTCTCCCGCTGACTCTTTGAACAGGAGTCGGAGAGTACCAACGCAGGGGATTTTGTGCGCTGTCGGGCTACGTTCTGGCAAGCAGGGAAGGGACGGCTTGATGCCGTTTCAGCGCCGTGCCTGCAGGGAAGTCGGTGGAATCAGCCGGGGCAGATAGCGCCCGATATAGGTCCGTGAACGCAAAGCCACGCGGCCTTCGTAGTCAAATCCGGAGTCATCCACCAGCACGCCATAGTAATAAGCCTGGACACGCGGATTGCGATGGTCGCCGTAGGCGATGCGGTACCAGGCCGGCGCAGTATTCGAAATCCGGGTCGCGCCGTTTTCCGGGTCCTTCCACTGGTAAACCTGTGCTGTGGCGCCTGCTGAAAAAGTGCAGAAGGCAACAAGAATTATTTCAAGAACATGTTTCATGAGAGCGCGCCATTCTAACGATGCCAGGACCAAAATCGAAACCGCATAGTTCGCTCGTTGAAAATATTTTCGGACATGCAGGCAAAGCCATCGCTCACGAAATTACGGCAATTCAAAGACAAACTAAAGACATCAATTGCAAACCATTGCAAAAGATCCTCTCAACGGCAATCATTGGGATTGGTTCGTGTTTGTTGCAATCGTCGCGATTCCTTGCGCCTGAGGTGCGCGCCGCTGGGCTAGAATCGGCGCCAGCCCGGCGTGGCATCCCAATTCAGAATATCCATGGCAAAACCCTCCGCAGACAAAGCCGCCCCTACCTCGAACTTCATCCGCTCCATCATCGAAGCGGATGTGGAAGCCGGCAAACATGCATTCCGGCGCTGGTCGGGCAAACCCGGCCCTGCCGAATCACATGCCAACGCCCCTTCCGACACCGCCGTCATCCGGACACGCTTCCCGCCGGAACCGAACGGCTACCTGCATTTCGGACACGCAAAATCGATCTGCCTGAATTTCGGCCTGGCGGAGGCCTTCGATGGCGCATGTCACCTGCGGTTCGACGACACCAATCCCGAAAAAGAGGAACAGGAGTACGTCGATGCCATCATCGACGCCGTCCGGTGGCTCGGCTTCAGCTGGGAGGCACCTACGGCAAGCAATCTCTATTTTGCGAGCGACTATTTCGAATTCATGTATGAAGCTGCGGAGCGGCTGATCCTGACGGGCCACGCCTATGTGGAGAGCCTGACCGCCGAGCAGATGCGGGCCTTGCGCGGGACGCTCACCGAACCCGGCAGCAACAGTCCGTACCGGGACCGCAGCATCGCTGAAAACCTGCAACTGTTTCACGGCATGCGCGACGGAAAATTTGCGGACGGCGAGCACGTGCTGCGGGCCAAGATCGACATGGCATCGCCCAATATCAACATGCGGGACCCCGCCATTTACCGGATCCGCCGCGCCACGCACCATCGAACCGGCGACAAATGGTGCATCTACCCGATGTACACCTTCGCGCACCCCATCGAGGACGCCCTGGAGTGCATTACGCATTCGCTATGCACGCTTGAATTCGAAGACCAAAGGCCGTTCTACGACTGGCTGCTGGCAAGGCTCGCAGACAACTACAAACTACCGGACGACACGGTTCTCGAAGGCCTTTTGCAAACGCCCCTGCCGCGACAGATCGAATTTGCCCGCCTCAACCTGACGTATGTGGTTCTTTCAAAGCGAAAGCTGATCGATCTGGTGGAAAACAAGATGGTCGAGGGATGGGACGACCCGCGCATGCCAACGCTGGCAGGCGCGCGCCGCCGGGGCTATACCCCGGAGGGTTTTCGTCTGTTTGCGGAACGCATCGGAGTCTCCAAAGCCGATTCGTGGATAGAGTATTCGGTGCTTGAGGAATGCATGCGGGACCATCTGAACGAGATGGCGTCGCGCCGGGTCGCGGTGCTGGACCCGGTAAAGTTGATTATCGAGAACTACCCCTCCGACCGCGAAGAAATCTGTTCACCGCCCAATCACCCGCAAAAACCGGATCTGGGTACACGCGCCGTGCCGTTTTCCCGGGAGTTGTGGATTGAGCGCGAGGATTTCATGGAAACCCCTGCCAAAGGATATTTCCGGCTGTTTCCGGGCAACAGGGTCAGGCTGAGATACGGCTTCGTTGTCGAATGCACCGGTTTCGACAAGGATGCCGAGGGGCGATTGACCGCCGTGCGCTGCAACTACTTCGAAGACTCGAAGTCAGGAACGGCGGGCTCGGATACCTACAAGGTCAAGGGAAACATCCATTGGGTCAGCGCAAACCATGCCTTTGCCGCCGATGTGCACCTCTATGATCGCCTGTTCAAGACGCCGCATCCCGGAACCGGCGACAAGAATTACCTGCTTGACCTGAACCATGATTCGAAAAAAACCATCACGGCCCAACTCGAACCCTCATTGCGGGACGCAAAACCGGGTGAGCGCTTCCAGTTCGAGCGCCATGGCTATTTCGTCGCAGACCGCTCCGATCCAGTCAGCGGAGAGCCGGATTTCAACCGTACCGTAACGCTCAAGGATTCCTGGCTCCGATAGCACCGGAAAATCGCCTCCGGAAACTCAGCCAGCGGGCTCGTTCGCCTTCTGTCCCTTGTGATACGTGACATAGATGTAAACCGGGATCGCCAGATCGCCCAAATGCTGCTTGACGAGGGGCTGCACCACGTTCCAATCCAGGCCGCCCACTCCGGTCGCAAGGCGAGAAATCGCAAGACTTTTCACCTCGCCCTTGTCCAGTTCATGCCTCAGGCGGCGAAGACAGTGGTTGACATTGCTCACCGACGCGGGTCCCGCCTTGGCTGCGTGGGTATGCTCGCCTTCCTGGGTGAGCAGGTTGAAAATGCGTATGCCCCCTGCGCCGGCCCAAGTCCAGATTTCCCCCGGCTTCGGATGTGACTGATGCGCGTAGTGGCGGTAGTCCTTGGCCATCGCCGGCCAGGCCTCGCGCAATCCAAGCGCAAGCCCGCTGTCAAAATGCTCGCTGGGTGCGATGCCGTGTGCGACCGCCTGCGCGCGCGTGAGTAAAATATCACCTGAAACTTCGTGCAGCATGTTCTTGCCTTTCGGGCCAGTTAAACCCTCTGGAATGCAATGCCTCTTTGGCACGGCCATGCAACCCATCAGGGGATTGAATCCGGAAAACCTTCAGTCGGGTGAAATGCGCATCTCCCGCCCCACCCTCAGGCAAGATACTAGTCGGGCTGCAACCCTCTGCATTGATTCAGGTCAAATTCACCCAAAACGCCGGACGGCAAGGCGTACGTGCGCTGGTGCCCCAAAAATCCGCGCTCTACAGATTTTTCTCGCCCAGTGGCGTGGCATGCCCCCAGGTGCTTTCGTAATCGCGCTTCTCCGATTCGGGAAGGAAGGCATCCTCTATTTCCCGCACCTTGGCCGAATGGACCACCGTCTTGAGTTGCACCGCGCCGTATTTGCTGGCCCGCACACCGGCAGCCCAGTCATCCAGCGCCGGCTTGCCGCGCTGTTTCAGATCGTTGAACAATTGCCACGCCGCCTGCATGCCCGCGGTCGCGGCGATCACGGGATAGAGCACGATGCGCAGCCCCAGCTGTTCGTATTCCTCCGGCGTCGGCGCAGGCTCCGGGCCGCCCCAGATGGTCAGCACCGGCGCCGGGATTCTCGCGCAGGCATCCCGGACCTGTTCACGCGACTCAATGGAATTGAGCCACACGAAATCGGCGCCTCCGTCCTTCACGTAAGCGATGCAGCGCTTCACCGTTTCCTCGTAACCGCCGTTTTCCGCGCCCAGCGTGTCGCATCGCGCGCAGATCACGAATTCAGGATCGATCTCGTTTTTCGCCGCCACGGCGGCGCGGTATTTGCCGACCGCCTCATCCAACGATATGCAGCGCCGCCCCGCGCTGGTGGACGACTTCTTCGGCGCCTCCTGATCCTCGATCTGAATGCCGGCGATGCCGGCATTGACGCACTCCTGAACCGTGTAATGCACGTTGACCGCATTGCCGAATCCAGTGTCGGTGTCGACAAACACCGGAATGTTCGTCGCCGCAGCAACGTGGCGAACGTGATCGACGATGTCGCGCAGGCCCATGATGCCGTTATCGGGCACGCCCAGCAGAAATGCGGACACCTGCGAGCCTGCCACGAAAAAACTTTCGAAGCCGGCAAGCTCCGCGATCCGTGCATACACGGGGCTGAATCCGCCGGGCATCACCGACAGCGTTTTGCGACCGAGCAACTGGCGAAAAAGAATGCGCTTCTCGCGCGGCGAAAGCTTGCGATCATCGGCCATGTCATTTCCTCAATGGATTGATCACGGGATTATGCCTGCGGCGTTGACCTCGCGAAACGGGCGGTGCTAAGGTGCGCGCTCCGCGTCACCGATCCCAATGAGGCATGCATCATGATGATTCTGAACCGAAATTACGAACTGCCCAGCCGTCTTCCCTGCGAATGCTGCCCGCCATGGATGATGGATGGCGCCATTGAAGCCGCGACGCGCTCCGGCGGGAAGACAAAGACAAAGTCCGCCTCCCACGCCGCACCAAAAGCCAAAGCGCGCAAGCCTGCCGCGGCGCCCTCTCCCAACAGCATCGATGTGCACCACCATATTTCACCGCCCGCCTATATCAAGGCGATCGGGCCGGAAAACATGGTCAACAGCTATCCGGCATCCCGCACCGCGGCCTACGACTGGACACCGGCAATGGCCATCGAAATGATGGACAAGGGCGGCACCGCCACGGCTATCACGTCGCTTTATTCGGCAACGTTTCTTGCCGAACACCCCGAGCGCCGCCGCCTCGCCCGTGAAGCCAACGAGTACGCCGCCGACATGAAGCGGGACTATCCCGGGCGCTTCGGTTCCTTCGCGGTTCTGCCCATGCCCGATGTCGACGGGACTCTCCGGGAAATCGAATACGCCATGGACGTGCTGAAAGCCGATGGCGTGTACATGGTCACAAGCTACGACAACAAATGGTTGGGCCACCCATCCTTCGCGCCGGTGTGGGCGGAACTCAACCGACGCAAAGCCACGCTTTACACCCACCCGACGGTGCCGCATTTCCTGGAGGACCTGATCGCCGATATCCCCGATACCGCCATCGAGATCAACACCGACACCACGCGATCGATCGCGGATGTAATTTTCTCCGGTACGGCGGGGCGCTCGCCCGATGTGAACGTCATCTGGTCTCATGGCGGCGGCACACTGCTGCCGATCATCGAACGATTCATCCGTCTTGCCCATCGCCCGCAGCTGGCGGCGCGGTTGCCCCACGGACTGATGCACGAAATCCGGCGCTTCTACTACGATGTGGCCCAGGTGGCGCATCCGGTGCCGATGGCGGCCATGAAAACCATGCTGCCGCTGTCACAGATCCTGTTTGGCACGGATTTCACCTTCCGCACGGCCACGGAAATCAGTGCCGGCCTCGCCGAGTGCAAACTCACGCCGCGGGAGTGGCGGGCCATCCATCGCGACAATGCCGCAAAGCTTTTTCCGCAGTTCGCGAAGCTGCCCGCGGGCAGATGATCCCGCCGCGCACCAACGGATAACCGGCTAGAAACGGAAATAGGCCATGATCAGAATCATGGCCACCTGCATCACGCCCTGTCCGCCCGAGAGCCGGATGTTGTAGCGGTTCAGCCGCCCGATCTTTTCGCGGTCTGGTTCTGTTTTTTTCAACTCCACCCAGATGCGCAGGCTGTTGGGCAGCAGCAGGCACATGCCGACCACCGTCATCAGCATCACAAGGCCGAATGAAACCATGGCCCAAAAGTACTTTGGGTGCTCAGGGTTGGTGATTCCCAGCCATCCCGCCAGGTGCCATCCGGCGGTGCCCGCGGTAATCGCCACCACCGGAAAGTAGAGCAGCGTGCGCGGCACCAGGCAGGCGATGAATGCCGTGCGCGCCTGTATTTGCATGCCGCGCAATACCGGACCAATGATGAAGCCCATGTACAGATCCGCGCCGGTCCACAATACGCCCGAGAGCACATGCACCCAGTTGAGCAGGTAGATGCTGTGCATGCCCATGGCAACGAACATGGCTGCCGGAAACAGGAGAACCCACCAGGTCATCTGGCGCCATAGCGGTTGACTGGAAAACACGGGTACAGACGGCAGACTGGACATGATTCACCTCGCGTAAGCTTCGCATCGGATAATACGACCGATGGGGCGGTCCGATCAGGCCGTCAGACAACAATAACCAGGCAATCGAGGGACAAAACACCATGGGTCAGTTTTCAATGGGGCAGGCGGTACTGCGCGAGGAGGATCCGCGACTGTTGCGCGGCGAAGGCCGCTACACCGCGGACATGGAGCTGCCGCGCAATACCCTGTACGCAACGGTTGTTCGATCCACCCACGCGCACGCGCGCATTGTTTCCATCGATACGCAAAGGGCCAAAGCGGCACCGGGCGTGGTGGCTGTCTACACCGGAGCTGACATCGCCGAAGACAATCTGGGCACCATCACCTGCCGCATGCCCATGAAGCGACCGGATGGCAGCCCCATGCACCAGTCGGGCATGTTCGGCATTGTGCGCGACCGCGTGCGCATGGTGGGCGATGTCGTCGCCTATGTGGTCGCGGAAACCCAATGGCAGGCCAAGGATGCAGCCGAGCTGGTGGAGGTGGAATACGATCCCCTGCCGCCGGTGGTGCTCGCCAGCGACGCCATCAAATCCGGCGCACCCGCACTCTGGGAAGACTGCCCGGACAACATCGCGTGGATCTACGAGGCGGGCGACAAAGCCGCCGTGGACGCGGCATTTGCCGGCGCCGCGCACGTGGTGAAGCAGTCCCTCTATATCAATCGCGTGACCAACGCTGCCATTGAAGCGCGTGGCTGCATCGGACATTTCGATCCGCATTCCCAGCGCACCACCCTCTACGGCGGCATTGCCTGGGGCCATACCGCGCGGCGCCTGTTCGCCAACGAAATATTCAACATCCCCGAACACCAGTTCCGCGTGGTGGCAGGCGACATCGGGGGCTCCTTCGGTTCCAAGGGCAACACTTCCAACGAGAACCTGGTCACCCTTTGGGCCTCACGCCGCCTCGGGCGCCCCGTAAAGTGGATGGCGGAGCGCAGTGAAACCATGCTCTCGGATGACCATGCGCGCGACAACCACGTGGACGTGGAACTGGCGCTGGACGCGCAGGGCCAATTTCTGGCCGTGCGCGCGCACAGTCTTGCCAATATGGGCGCCTATCTGTACGCCGACCGCCAACTCTCGCCGGCCTTCTCCAATGTAGGCGGCATCTCCGGCACCTACGCGATCCCGGCCATGCATGTCACGGTCAAGGGCGTGTATTCGAACACCTCCACCACGGCAACCTACCGCGGCGCGGGCCGTCCTGAAGCCTCGTACATCATCGAGCGCATCATCGACATCGCCGCCCGCAAGCTTGGCCGTGATCCCCTGGCGATACGCAAGTTGAACGCCATCCCGAAGATCGACAAGCCCTGGAAAACCGCCCTGACCTTTGTGTACGACAGTGGCAATTTCGGGCAGAACCTCGATGACGCGGCAAAGCTCGCCGACTATGCCGGGTATCCGTCGCGTCTCGCCGAGTCCGCGTCGCGGGGCAAGCTGCGGGGAATCGGTGTCACGAACACCATCGAACGCTCTTCGCCACCGCTGCCCGAAACCGCCGAGATCCGGTTTGACGCCACCGGCACCATGACCCTGATCGTGGGCACCAAATCGCAGGGGCAGAGCCACGACCAGATGTACAAGATCCTTTTGTCGCACCTGCTGGGCGTCGATTCGAAAGACGTGCGCCTGCTGGAAGGGGACACCGACGTGTCTCCGTTTGGCATCGGCACCTTTGGCTCCCGCTCTGCGGTCAGCGGCGGCAATGCGGTTCATCTGGCATCGGGAAAGATCATTGAAAAGGGCCGGAAGATCGCCGCGCACCTGCTGGAGGCCGCCGAATCAGACATCACCTTCGAACGAGGCAAATTCACGGTGACAGGAACCGACCGTTCGGTCGACCTCAAGAAAGTCGCACAAACCGCCTACGAGCCGATGAAACTTCCGAAAGGCCTGGAGGCAGGGCTGTACGAAACCGGCACCTTCGTGAGTCAGCCCACCTTCCCCACCGGTTGCCATATCTGCGAAGTCGAAGTGGATCCGGAAACCGGCGCGGTCGATGTGCTTGCCTACTTCGTCATCGATGACGTGGGCACCATCATCAATTACCTGACGCTCAAGGGCCAGATTCACGGCGGTATCGGCCAGGGTCTCGGACAGGCACTGATGGAGGATATTCACTACGACCGCGAAAGTGGGCAGTTGCTCTCGGGTTCCTTCATGGACTACTGCATCCCGCGCGCCGACAACCTGCCATCCATCGAAGTGCACTCCCACCCAACCCCCACGCCGACCAATCCCTTGGGCGTCAAAGGGGCGGGAGAAGCCGGCACCGTTGGCGCTCTTTCCTGCGTCAGCAACGCGGTCATCAACGCCCTCGCCCCGCTAGGCGTGACGCACATCGACACACCGGCCACGCCACAAAGAATCTGGCAGGCAATTGAAAAAGCCAGGCGCGCCTGAACCGAAAGACGCCACGCAAGCTAGCCAAAATAATCTGCTCGGGGCGATGGGGGTAACGGGGGAAGAGGGGACTCCCTCTTCCCCCGTTCTGAAGCTTTCCAGTTATTCGGGCTGAATGCCAGCAGCCTTGATGATCTTGCCGTAGATCTCGAATCCCGCCGTGTACATCTTCTGGAATTCAGCGGGCGTATTGCCGATCACGATCAAGCCCATGGCATCGAATTTGGGCGCGAGGTCGGGCGCCTTCAGCGCTTTCACCAGTTCCACGTTCATGCGCTCAAGAACGGGCGAAGGCATGTTCGCGGGCCCCAGAAATCCGAACCACGAGTCGGGCCGGGCAAAACCGCTGAGCGATTCCCCGATCGCAGGAATGTCCGGCAGCACCTGCCAACGCTGGGCATTGATGACCGCAAGCACCTTGAGCTTCCCCGATTTCAAGAATGGCAGCGTGTTATTGACGGAACTGAACACCACCGACACCTCGCCCGTGGCGGCCGCCTGCACGGCCTGAACGATGCCCTTGTAGGGCACGTGCAGCAGGCTCACACCCTGTGAAGACTGGAAAATCTCGCCGACAAGATGAAAGGCATTGCCCACCCCGGGCGTGCCGTAGGTAATCTTGCCCGGACTTTTCTTCAGGTACTCCACTAGTTCCCGGGGGGAATTGACCGGCACAGCGGAATTCACCGCCAGTACAGTCACGGCGTCGACAGCCGCGGTAATAGGGGTCACGTCCTTGCGCGGATCATAGGGCAGCTTCTTCACCAGATAGGGCGCACTGATATGGGTACTGGTGGTGGTGGCAAGGATGGTGTAGCCGTCCGGAGCGGATTTCGCAACCACTTCGGAACCGATCATCCCATTGGCGCCTGCCCGGTTTTCCACCACAAAGGGCTGGCCGACGCTCTCGCCGGCCTTCTGCGTCACCAGCCGTGCCATCGTGTCAAGGGAGGCTCCGGGCGGAAAGGGCACGATCACCCGAATTGGCTTGACCGGCCACGTTTGTGAAACCGCCGGTAGCGCAAACAGCATTACCGACAGCGCCATCAAGAACCGGCATTTTTTCTTCAATCCAGGCATTTCCTTCTCCCTCTTTTTGGAACCGGCAGATTCTACGCTGCCCGACGAATCACTCCTTTACCTGCCGCTGGCCGGCCATAGGTGTCGCGTCCGCATGGTCTTAACGAAGGATTATACAAATGGCATACGAAAACCCTATAAACTCTAGGGAATGTGTCAGGTACTTTCAGCATCCTGATCCGTAACACTACTCAAATATGTAACGCCCGCCTGATACCATGTTCACAACAATGGCGTGCCCCGGCACACTCAGTTCAACTTCCGCCTCCATCAGGATCCTGTGATGTCAGGACCGTCCGTCCAGCACCTCACATTGACCATCGAACGAACGCTCATCGCGGCTCCGTCGCAGGTGTTCATGGCCTGGTCGAATCCTTCGGTCAAGAGGCGCTGGTTCGTAGGGCCGCGGGGCCAGTGGAAAGAGCGGGTCCGCGAATTCGATTTTCGCGTCGGCGGACGCGAGCGTCTGGTCGGCGTTTTCCTCGATGGAAAAACATCTACCTATGACGCGCGTTTTATCGACATCATCCCTGAACAGCGCATCATCTATACCTATGAGATGTACAGTGACAAGCAAAGGGTCTCTATTTCCCTCGCGACGCTGGAATTCGAGGTGAGGGGTTCCGGAACGCATCTGATGTATCGGGAGCAGGCCCTGCTTCTTGACAGTGCCGACGATGCCGGCAAGCGGGAGAAGCGCACCAGTGTGCTATTCGATCAGATGGAAGCCTCACTTCGGGTCAAGCCGGCGACCTGAACCCGGCCGCCTCTACAGTACTACAACGTCGCCCCCGCAGAACTCAATCCGCCAATTGCACCAGCTTTCCGCCGGCCGCGCGCCCTTGTGCCCGGTACTGACCGATCTTTTCCAACAGCGGCAGATCCGATACAGCGTAGAGCACCGCATCCTTGCTGCCGGTGTTGCGATGACGCCGCCACAGAAAATTGGGAAGAACAAAAATATCGTTTTCCTCCCAGTCAAACTGCTCCTTGCCGACTTCCGTGCTCCCGCGGCCTTCCAGCACCACGTAGAGGCGGCTCGCCGTTTCGCGTTTCATCAGCGTCTGCTCCCCAGGCGCGAGCAGCTGTGCCGTGTAATCCAGCGTGGGGAACAGCGGTTCACCCGTGACCGGATTGGTAAACCGCAGTGGCGTTCCTTCGTGGGGATCGTGCGCCTGGCCCTTGAGCGCATCCAGCGTTGCCCGGATGTCCTTTCCGCGAAAATGAATCATCGGTGTCGCCTCATGCGCAATGCCGCGCTGATGCGAATCAATGCCCGGCAGCATGCCACCGGCGCCATACAGGCTCTTTGAATAGCCTTCTCTGCGCGTCGGCGTCTGCGCCCGTGCCTTGCCGGTGGTCTCGCCGGGAAACTGCTCGTCCAGCCAGATGCAATCCAGAAACTCCATCAGGGGCCAGTCGAGCACGTCCATCCAGATGACCGGATCCGTCGAATCATTGCCGTGATCGTGCCAGGTGCCGTGCGGCGTGAGGATCAGATCGCCGCGCCCGGCCATGCAACGCTCGCCATCCACCGTGGTGTAACCACCGTTTTCGGAAAGGATCGTGCGGCTGGCATTGGGTGTGTGCAGGTGAACGCCGGCAACGTCGTGGGGGTTGTAGATCGACACCGCGCATCGGATGGTATTGGCCACCTGCAGCCGGCCTCCGAGACCGGGATTGGTGAGCAGGAACTGCTGACGGTCGGCGAATTCCACCGGCGGCACATCCGCATTCTTCGCCACTTCGGCAATGCGATGCAGGTAAGGCGAGATTTCCTTCCAGCGCCAGCGATAAGGCGCCGCCTTCAGCTGCCCCGCACCCACCCGGCCGCTTGCCATGCTGCCGGCCGTGTCGATTTCGGCATCGCGAAACCATGGCCGCTGCGCGGGCGCATTGGCCTGCGTGCGCAGCCAGATGTTGAGATTGCCGGCCTCGGTATTGAGTTGCTCCATGGCCTCGCGGGCCTTTGTCGGCAAAGCAGGGCGCGCAGATGGTTTCGGTTCTGTTTGATCCACGGGATGACTCCTCAAGGTTCGCGATGACGCGCGCAATCGTCTGGGAGCGCGCGAGCGGTTGAATTAAGTTACACCGCTTTGGCGTTCTCCGTCGCTACGGACAAGTCCCTTCGCCGTCTGACAGTCGCATCAAGGTCCAGCGTCAGATCGGCGCCCAGGATCACGCCATAAACCTCTTTCGCCGTCTCTTCTGTCACCAGCCCCTCGATCACATCCCATTGCACGCGCTCGGGCTCGCGTTCGAGCGGACTGCCCCAGCCGCCGCCTCCGGGGGACTGGCCGATGACCTGTGCGTCCGCCGGCACGGGCTGTCGCATGCCCATGACGCGCTTGTATTCCGGTTCGCCCTTCTTCTTCAGCAGGTAGCCGCCACCGGTGCCCTCGGCACCACCCCACAGCCCCCATGGCGGGCAACCTTCGCGGTGCGTCGCGGTGAAATTCCAGCGGCCATCCACAAAATTCCTCACATGCAGGTCAATGCCCAGACCGCCGCGCCAGCGGCCGGCGCCACCCGAATCGGCACGCAGCTTCCTGCCCTCGATCATGATCGGACACTTCAGCTCAATGCCCTCAATGGATCCATTGCGAACATCGCCCTGGCAGGAGGACACCGCGCCCGACTCGCCGTCCTCAAAAGGCCGCCCGCCCCAACCACCGCCATCGATGGTCTGCAGCACAAATCGCCGTCCGGTCTTCGGGTGGTTGCCGAAAAAGGTGTGGCCGCCCATGTTGGCGTGGTGCGCCGCAGGTGTGCTGTCCTTCATGGCCGGCGCGAGCGCCTTCAGGATGGTGTCGACGGTGATGTTGATGGTGGTCGACCATTGCGCCATTGGAATCGGGTAGCGCGCCATCATGATGCTGCCCTCGGGAATGATGCAGGTCAGCGCGCGGAAGCCTCCCTCGTTCACCGGTTCGAGCGGCGCTGTGAGCGCCTTGTAGGCGATGCGCGGCCCCGCGTAGGTGCGCGCATTCACCGACACCGGCCGCTCTGGCGAACTGCCGGTCATGTCGATGGTCATGTGGCCGTGGTCGATAGTGACCTTGACCTTGACCGTGATCTTGTCTTTGGGATTGATGCCGTCACCATCCAGGTAGGACTCCGCCTCGTAGACGCCGTCCGTGAATTTCGACACGACGTTGCGGCACTTCTGCTCGGCCTCCGAGTAAATCTGCTCCAGCGCCGCAAGCACGGTGTCCTTTCCGTAACGCTTGAAGATGTCCTCCAGCCGCCGCACGCCCAGCTTGCAGGCGGCAATCTGGGACTTCATGTCGCCCATGGATGATTCGGGGAAGCGGATGTTGTCGCTCACCATGCGGTAGAGCATTTCGTTGACTTTGCCGCCCTCGTAGATCTTGAGCTGGTCAAACTGCAGCCCTTCCATCCAGGGATCCGGCACGCTGGGGCCTGCGCCGAATCCGGTCGAGGCACCACCCACGTCGATCCAGTGCGCGCGCACCATGGTGAACATGATGAGCTCGCCCTCGAAAAAGAAGGGAACGTAAATCACCACATTGTTCAGATGCTGGCCCGCCACCGCCTGATGGTTGGTCAGGATCACATCCCCCGGCTTGAAGCCTTCCTTGCCGTAGCGCTTCATGCCGTCGGTGATCAGCACGCCAAGGTCCGCCACAAAGTGCGAAACGCCGCCCACGTTCTGGCTCACCAGATCCCCGTCGGTGGTGAGCACCGCGGTGCAGAAATCGCGAACCTCGTAGATCATCATGTTGTAGGAGGTGCGCTGCAGATCTGCCGCCATTTCGGTCGAGATCGCGGGCAGCGCGTTGCGTATCACCTCCAGCGTGACCGGATCCAGCCGGGTGCTCTTTACTTTTGCAACCATCTGATTTCCTTGACTTTTTACCGCCCTCAATCAGGCACTCTCTGTCTTGCGGTAGCTGTAGGTCTTGTCCAAACCCTGCTTGTAATACTCGCCAAACGTGATTGGCGGATATTTCGCCGGATTGCCCGGCCCCTGGCAGCTTTCGATGCACTCGACACGGGCCCTGTAGGAAGGATCAAAAAATGTCGGCAGCGAGTACCGCGATTTCGCCGGATTGTTAATGACCTGGTGCAGCGTCGACACCCATTTGTCATTGGTCCAGCGCATGAGCATGTCTCCGATGTTGATGATGAGCGCGCCGGAGATCTGCGGTGCGTCGATCCATCCGCCACCGCGCTTCTTGACGGCAAGGCCGCCGACGTCATCCTGGGCGAGCAGAGTGAGACATCCGTAATCGGTATGCGGTGGATTGCCGAACTGGTTGTCCGGGCGCGGTTCGGGACTTGCCGGGTAATGCATGATGCGCGAAAAAGGAATCGGCTTCTGGTAGTGCGGCACGAAGAACTGCTCGGGGAGCTTCAGTGCAAGCGCGCAGGCCCGCAGGAGGCTGTTGCCCAAGGTGTAGACGCTGTTGAAATAGGCCTCCATCGCCGTTCTGAACTCCGGCAATTCGGCGGGCCATTGATTGGGCGCGTGCAGCGGCAGCTTTGCCACGACGTCGGGATCATCAGCCTTGAGATCCAGGCCCATGAAGAACGATTCATTGAGATTGGGCAGGAAGCCTTCCCGCTTCACATCGCGAAACGCCTGGTAGCCGCGCTGTTCTCGGATCTTGATCGCCTGCTTGGTCTCAAGCGGCAGTTCAAAAAAATTCCTGCCCGCGGCAAATGCACCGTCGGTGACACATTGCGGGATGCCGTGATTGGCCAGATAAAAAAAACCGATGGACTCCGCCGCCTCCGCAATGGCGCGCGGCACTTCGCTGCGGCCCGTGACGCTGCCCGACAGGAAAGGCGCGAAATCGATGAGGGGCAGTTGATCCATAAACTTCAGCCTTTCTTCATGGCGAGATTGAGCAGCGGGCTCACCGACGCCAGTTTTTCCACGCCCAGTATGGCCTCCTGCAAGGAGAGGGCCGCCTTCTCGCCGATCTTTCCACCGGCCAGTTTGAGAAACTTCTTCGAAATGAGCCCGCGCTGCAGCGGAAAATTCCTCAGCGGATCGTAGGTGTCGCACTGCGCCGTGACGCGCCTGCCATCGTTGAGTTCTATGGTGGAGATCGACAGTCCCGCCTTGAGCTCGTCCCTGCCATTGACTTCCACCTTGGCCGAGAGGCCCTTCAGATCGGCATCGGCGGCGCGCTTCTCGTTGTAGGCCGCAATGGCATGGGTGTCGTCACCGAGCAGGGCCATCGCGGCGGTGGCCTTCAGGCTGAATTTCATTTCCAGTCCGGTTCGGGGCTGCTGGATGTTACATACGGCCAGGTGGGGATTGGGCACGTTCAGTTCAACGCGCTTGATGTCGCCAACGCCAATGCCGTGTTCGCGCTTCAGCTTCAGAAGGTTCTCGATGCTCGAATGCGTCAGCTGGCAGGCCGCATGCTGCTTGTAGACCGTATCGAGGATGAAGAAACGGCCCTTTGCCGCAAAGAGATTGGCGTCGTGCATGCCGGTTGCGTGGGTGGCCAGAAAGCCCTCTGACACCTCCAGGGCGTCGGGGCGCGCGATCCAGTCGCGTTTCGCCAGATGAGCAGCGATGACTCCGTTGGTGGCTGCCTTGCCGGAATGAAACGGCTTGGACATGGTGCCCCCCGAAGCCAGTAGCCCCGCCGCCTGGGTCGCCGCGATGCCCAGCGCATGCGCCCATTGATCCGCAGAGAGTCCGAGCATTTGCGACGCAGCCGCCGCCGCTCCAAAGGGCACGAGGTTGCCGGTCGGATGAAAGCCGCGACGCAGATAGGGCTGGTTCACCAACGTGCCCACGCGACAGCCGGTTTCAATGCCCGCGATCACCGACCGCAGGAAATCCATGCCGCTCGCGTTCTGCGCCTCGGCCATGGCCAGCGCCGTTGCCACGTTCGCGGGCGTGGTGTGGCCGCGCATCGCGAGGTTTGCATCAGAAAAATCCAGCGCATCGGCCATCGCACCATTGATCAGCGCGGCGTAAGCAGTGGACGTTTTTTCATTGTGAAACACCACGGTTGCCAGCGGGTTGCCGCCCTGCTCGCGCGCTTCGGCGCGAAGCTTCTCAACCAGCGGCTCATCGGCGCCACCAATGGCAATGCCAAACCAATCAAGCACGCTCTGCCGCGCGGCCTCCACCACGTCATCCGGCAGCGGCGCCGCCATCATCGCCCGCACATCATCAATGATGAATTTGGTGATGCCCTGCGCCGGCTTGTAGCCCGCCTCCGCGCCCGATTTGGGCTTCTCTATGGTGTCCATTCAAATTCTCCCTGGGCCCTGGGCCCGTCTATGACCAGTTCAGGACGACGCCGATCGCGTCGCTGGATTCGGTGATCAGTTTATAGGCGTCGGCGGCTTTGGCCACCGGCAGTTCATGGGTGACAAGACCGGCGCTGTCGATCCGCTTTTGACAGACAAGGTCAAGAATCAAACGGGTGTCGTCCCAGTCGGTCCAGTTGCCCGCCACGCTCTCATGGATGGGACGCGTGAGCGCATGTACGCCAATCACATCCAGTCCCTTCTTGTGAACATCGGTATAGAAATTGACGTTTTCCGTGACACCGCGGGTCGATCCCAGCAGCACCACCCGGCCACCTCTTGCGCACAACTGGAAGGCCAGCGGAATCGCTTCGGGTCGGCCTGTCGCCTCCACCACCACAGGAGGTTTTCCCCTGGTCATCAGGAGATGTCCCTGCGCAAGCTCCGAAGCGTCGGCGATCACGGCGTCAAGGCCCATTGATGTCGCGAATTTTCGCCGTTCCGAAGAAGGATCAATGCCAATCACCGGATAAGCGCCCTGCATTCTCGCGAACTGCGCGGCGCACAATCCGATGGCACCCAGTCCCATGATGACCACTGCCTCTCCCAGTTCAACGCGTGCCCGGCGGATGCCGTGCAGTCCGACTTTGGCCAGACTGAATATCGAGCATGCCGCCAGCGTTCCGGCATCTGTTCCGTCCGGAAGAGAAAAGATCAGGTGATGCGGCGTGAACGAGGCGTCGGGTGACAAAGCCGCGTGGTACTGATCGCGGTATTTTTCCGGCAACAGGCCATTGCCCACGGTCGCAGGCAGCACCACATGCGATACATGCGGCTGCTCGGTGACGACCAGCTGCCCGACTTTATAGGCGCTGACATCACGGCCCACCGCCGATATCCGGCCGACATTGGAATAACCCGGCTGAAACGGGAAACCATTTGCCCGCGTCATGGTGTTTTCCTCGGCGAGCAGGTGCGCCCGCTCGGTACCGGGACTGATAGAGGAATACAGGGTTTCGATCAGGATCTGGTCGTCGGCAGCCAACGGTGCTTCGATGGCCTCCACCTCGACCCGCCCCTTGCCGGCAAAAACAATCCGGCGCGCCTGCGTGGCCATGCGCCGCCCTACTTCGCTGTCCAGTCGATCACCACCGCGATGGCCTCGGGCGATTTGCACACCGTTTCATAGGCTTCGGCGACTTTCGACGGCGCAAACTCATGCGTGATCAGCGGGCGACACTGTATGCGCCCGCTGGCAATGAGTTTCAGGATCAGGATGTGGTCATCTTCAGCGGTCCAGTTGCCAGGGACGCTTTCATGCTGCGGGCGCGTGCTCGCGTGGACGCCAATCACCGAAAGTCCCTTCTTGTGCACATCGGTGTAGAAATTCACGTTCTTCGTTTCGCCGCGGGTTGAGCCAAGCAGGATCACCCGACCCATGCGACCGCTGATCCGGAATGCCTGCGGGATCACCTCGGGCAATCCTGTCGCCTCGATGGTGACAGCGGGACCGCTGCCCGGCTTGAAAAGACCGGAACCCGCCAATTCTTCAGCGTTGGCAAACCCGTGGTCCATTCCCAGCGTCTTCGCCACCTTGCGCCTGCTTTCGGCCGGATCGATGGCGATCACCGGATATCCGCCGTTCATCCGCGCGTACTGCACGCATTGAAGGCCAATCGGGCCCAGTCCGAGCACCACGACTGCTTCGCCAAGCTCAATCCTCGCCCGGCGCACGCCATGCAGGGCCACGCGCGAAAAACAATAGGTGGCGCATTCCTTCAACCGGTCCGCCGTCAGTCCATCCGGCAGAGCAAACAGTGCCTTTGAGGGGGAAAAGGAAGCACCCGCGGGCACCGCGGACGCGAGCTTGCGTTGCGGGCCGTTCGCGCGGGCCGGGAATATGGCGTGAGACAGGTGTGGCAGCGCAGAGGCAACCACCTGCCCGACACGATAGTTGTCAACGCCCGGTCCCACCTGCGCAATGCGCCCGATGTTCGAATAGCCCGGATAGAAGGGGCCGGGTTTGTCGCGCGTGACTGTGTTCTCTTCAGCCAGGTAATGCGAACGTTCGGTTCCCGGGCTGATGCAGGTGTAGAGCGTTTCAATGAGTACTTCGTTTTCCGCGGGACTTTCGATGTCGATGGTTTCAAGGTCGACCTTGCGGGGTCCGATGAAGCGGACGCGTCTTGCCTGCATTTCTGAGTTCCTTTAGGTGTGCACACCACCCGGCAAGCCGGGCGCGCGCTGAATGAATAACTGCCGGTTTATTCGAACTTCACGCCGCGCGCCTTGATGGCCTCGACGTATTTGCGCGTGCCATCGAGCCCCGCCTTGAGTTCCGTCGCAAACGCTTCCGGCGTCCCGGCGACAACGATGGCTCCGCTGGATTCCAGCTTCGATTTCGCCTCCGGTGCCAGGATCGACTTGACCGCTGCAGAATGCAGGCGGGCCAAAACCGGTGCGGGCAATTTCGCCGGGGCCAGCAAACCCATGAATCCCGGGCCGGCCTTGAATCCCGGCACGGCATCAGCAAGGTCGGGCATCACGGGCAGATCGGCGGGACGCGGGCCGTTGTAGGTGGCAAGAAACTTTATTTTCCCGCCCGCAAGGAAGGGCTTGAGTTGCTGCATAGGCTGAAAACTCAGGTCGATTTCTCCCGACACCAGTGCCTGTGCCTGCGGCCCGCCGCCCTTGTAGGGGATATGAACAATGTCGGTGCCGCTCACCATCTTGAAGGTTTCCCCATCGAGGTGCTGGGCGGAACCGGTTCCGCTCGAGCCATAGGAAAGCTTTCCGGGATTCTTCTTCGCATACTCCAGCAGTTCCTTCACCGAATTCACGGGCAGGGAGGATTTCACCCCCAGTGCACTGACGGTGAGATAGATCATGGTGATGGGCGTGAAGTCCTTGATCGGGTCAAAGGGCACCGTTGCCGACATCAGCGGGCCGGACACCAGGCTGCTCGACGTTGTTGCCAGAATCGTATAACCGTCGGGTGGCGCCTTGGCAACAAGTTCCATGCCGATGAAACCGTTGGCGCCGCCACGGTTTTCAAGAACAACGGGCTGGCCCAGTTCTTCGGCCATCTGGTTTTGCATCAGCCGGATGGTGAGATCCACGCCGCCGGGCGGGTAAGGCACGATCAGGCGAATCGGCTTAGACGGAAATGCCTGCGCCATGGCCGCTCCTGTCACCAGCATCGTCGCTGCACCCGCCGCAGGAAGTGCCCAAAACGATCTTTTCTTCATGACTGCTCCTATTCCGGTTGTATGCCTGCCGCCTTGATGACCCGCTCGTAGACCGAGAAGCCACCGAGAAACATGGCGGAAAATTCCTGTGGCGTGTTGCCGATGACGGCAAGACCCATACCCTCGAGCTTGGCTTTCATTTCCGGCGCATGAACCTGTTTGGCAATCTCACTGGAAATCCGCGCCGTCACCGCGGGTGGCATTCCGGCCGGCCCGAAAAATGCATACCAACTTGAGGGCCGCTCGTAGCCGGGCAGGGCCTCGGCCACGGACGGAATGTCGGGAAGCGGGGCAAAGCGCTGCGGCGTCAACACGGCCAGCACCTTCAGCTTTCCCGCCTTCATCTGCGGAAGGACATTGTTCACCGCGCTGAACACGAACTGCACCTGCCCGGTCATCGTGTCGGCCACCGCCGGCGCGGTTCCCTTGTAGGGCACATGGATGATATCGACACCCGCCGTCATCGTGAGCAATTCGCCCATCAGGTGGAATACGGAGCCAACACCCGGGCTGCCGTATGCATACTTGCCGGGATTTTTCTTCAGCAACGCAACGAACTCCGCGGTGGTGTTGGCCGGCACGGACGGATGCACAGCCAGAACCGTCAGCGGATCGGCTACTGCCGTGACCGGGGTGAAATCGGTCCTGGGGTCGTAGGGGAGTTTCTTGGTGAGGTACAACGCAACGATGTGTGAACTGGGCGTGGTGATCACCAGCGTATGCCCGTCCGGTGGGGACTTGGCCACATAGTCGGAGCCGATCACGTTGTTCGCGCCCGGGCGGTTTTCAACCACGACGGGTTGACCGAAAATCTCTTGCAGGCGCACACCCAACATGCGCGGCAGGGAGTCCATGGTCGACCCTGGTGCCGCCGGAACAATCACGCGAATGGGCTTCGAGGGAAAGGATTGCGCCAGCGTCAACACGGGCAACATCAGAGCAACAAAAGCGGCGGCATGAAGTTTCGAAAGCAGCGTCACGATAATTTTCACCCATGAAGTCAGCAACCGGCCGATTCTGCGTTGACACGTCAACGACTGTCAATGCAGGAATTCCAAATGCCATATGCTACGACCCCTCGACAATCAGGCAAGGATTTGTGCATGAAACTCAAAGGAAGAACCGCCCTCATCACCGGCGCCTCGAACGGCATCGGCAACGCCATTGCCCGGCGGCTTGCCGCCGACGGCGCGAACATCGCCGTTGTGGACCTTGTTGACGCCGAGTCGGCCGCAGCAGAACTTGCAAAGTCCGGCGTCAGGGCCATAGGCATCCGGGCCGACGTCTCATCGGAGACCGACACCGCGGCAGCCGTTGAGCGCTGCGTCGCCGAACTGGGCGGCGTGGACATCCTCGTCAACAACGCCGCGATGACAGCGCCGCCGCGCCCTTTCGAGGAAATTCCCATCGCGGACTGGCGTCGCATGCTGGAGACCAACATCATCGGGCCGAATCTCCTGTGCCGCGCGGTATCACCGCACATGCGCAAGAAAAAATACGGCCGCATCATCAACGTTGCATCCGACACCGTTCACCTTGGCGTGCCTTACATGCTGCACTACGTGTCGAGCAAGGGCGCGCTGATCGCCTTCACCCGCGCGCTGGCGCGTGAATTCGGCAAGGACGGTGTTAATGTCAATGCCATCGCACCGGGATTCACGTTGTCGGATCGCCTTGCCAATCAACCGGAACGCGTTGCGGGCTTTCGCAAAGCCAATTTGAATCAGTTGGCGATACAACGCGACGAAATCCCCGACGATCTGGCCGGCATCGCGAGCTTTCTCGCAAGCGAAGACTGCGCCTTCATGACCGGCCAGACCATTGTCGTGGACGGCGGCTACGCGATGGTATAACTCACTTTATATTCAATTAGTTACGATAGTACATCGGTCAGTCGAATTTGAGTTTTGCGGCCTTGGCAATCGCGATATTGCTGACAATTTCCCGGCGTATCAACGCATCGATTTCGGCGGGACTCAAAGGCATGGGTTCAATGCCCTGCAGCGCGAACTTGTCCCTTACCGCCGGCAGTTGCAATGCCTTCTGCACCTCCTGGTGCAGACGCTCGATGATGGGCCGCGGTGTTTTCGCCGGCGCGAACATGCCGTTCCAGAAGGTGTAATCCGAATCGGTGTAGCCGAGTTCCAATGTCGTTGGAACATCAGGCAGGGCGGATGAGCGCTTCGCGGTGCTCACTCCCAGCGCCAGCAGCCGCCCATCGCGAATGAAGGGCAGTCCCGACGCAATGCCGATGCTCATGAAATCAACCCGGCCCGTTACCACTTCCGTCAGCGCTTCGGGCCCGCCTTTGAACGGAATGTGGGTGGCATCCATACCCGCCGCCACACGCAGGCGCTCGGCGCCCCAGTGCGTGGCGCTGCCGATGCCGGCCGAGGCGAAAGTGAAATTGGCCTTCCGCCCGGCGTCGATAAATTCCTTCATGGTCTTGAATCCCTTTTTCGGCGAGACCACGGTGACATTGGGCACCATGCCGAACATGACGACACCTGCAAAATCATTGGCAGTATCGTAGGGCAGCTTCGCATAGGAGGCCGGCGCTGCCGAGTGTGCGGAAGCGTGAACCAGCAGTGTGTAGCCATCAGGCTCTGACAGCGCCACGGCGGCCGTGCCGATGGTTCCTCCGGCACCACCACGATTCTCGATGATGATTTGCTGCCCCAATTGCGCGGCCACCGGCTCGGCGACGATGCGCCCGATGATGTCGATCGTGCTCCCAATGGAAAAGGGCACGACTGCCCGGATGGTTTTGACCGGCCAGTTCTGCGCAAAGACCAGCCCGGGCATGGCCAGCAGTGTTAGAACTGCTTTGGATAATCCTGTGGCTCGTGAACGCATGGGGATGGCTCCTTCAAGGTTTGAAAAGCCGCTCTCGACGGCCCGGGCTCTGCGTAGAGGCGGCGATTATCCACCGTGCCGGCAACGCTGTCAGGCATCGCATCAGTCATCATTCTCCAATCAACAGCGCATTCGTCTGTTACCGACCCGATCACATCCAACAATGAAATTACATATACTTGCCGCCGGCCTCACAATCCCATCAGCGAAAAGTCGGATACAAAAGCCGTCTCGGAGACCGCACGGACATCATGTCGACACCCAACGCGAAGAATTTCGAAACTCTCTCCATCCTGTTTGCCGATATCAGCGGCAGCACGGCGCTGTATGAAACGCTGGGTGACGTGGCAGCGCGAGATCTCGTGGCCGGTTGCCTTGCCCTGCTGACCCGTTCCGTGCCTAAAAACCAGGGCAGGCTGATCAAGACCATCGGCGACGAAATCATGTGCACGTTTCCCAGCGCCGGAGCGGCTCTGCAGGCGGCCTGCAGCATGCAGGAAGCGGTGGAAACACACCGGCCCGGTGGGAAGGTCCAGATGTTTGTGCGCATCGGTTTTCACTTTGGCGAGGTGATCTGCGAAAACAACGATGTGTTCGGCGACGCCGTGAATGTGGCCGCGCGAATGACCTCGGTTTCCCGCGCAAGACAGATCCTCGCCACGCGCGAGGCGGTTGACGCGCTGTCGCCGGACTTGCGCCTACGCACCCGGCAGATCCGTCGCTCCGCCGTCAAGGGAAAGCAAGAGGCTCAGGACATCTTCGAGGTGGTCTGGCAGCAGGATGACAAGGATGTCACCCGCGTCAGTATGCCCGTCCGGGTCCGTCCCGCTGAGCAACCCTCGGAACTGATCCTGACCCACGGCGGCCAGAAATTCAGCATCAACCGCGAAAACCAAAGCGCAACCATCGGACGCGGCAACACCTGCCAGATCATCGTGGCCGACGATTTTGCCTCTCGCCAACATGCCAATGTGGAATTCCGGGACGACAAATTCATCCTCGCCGACCTGAGCATCAACGGCACTTACGTGCGCTTCGCCGACGGCCATGTGTTGCACGCGGTGCAGGAGGAAATCCTGCTGCGCGGCGCGGGTTCCATCAGCCTCGGCCGCGCCTTTCACGAACCGGCGGCCAGGCTGATTGAGTTCGATATCCCCACCCCCGGAGTCAGATAACTCAGGGCAGTTTGAAACGCAGGCCCTCGAGTATTCCCTGCACGTAGCCGATCGACCGAGCGGCACAGCTCGGCCCATCGGGCACATAGTCCATCGGCTCCACCGACAGGTCGCCCAGATAGCCGCTGGTCGCAAGCGCCGCGAATATCGGCGCAAATTCGATATCACCCTGCCCCGGTCCACGTCGGTTGCCGTCGTTGATCTGCACGTGGCCGATCATGCCCGTGGCCACCCAGCGCTCGATCACCTGCGCAAGCGACTCGCCCTCCATCTTCGAGGCATGGTTGCAGTCGATCATGGTGCGAATCGCCAGGCTGCCGATTTCAGTCACCATCGCGGCCGCCTCGGCAATGGTATTGATCACCGGCGTGATATGCGCCGCCAACGGCTCGATGCAGTAGGTCTGGCCGCAGGCCTCTGCCGTGGGCGCAATGGCGGCAAAGCAATCCTGCGCGCGCTTCATCGCAATCTCCCGGGTCTCGCCAGGCTCCACCACGCGCTGCGATCCATGCACCATGTAGGTGGCGCCCAGTTCGCCGCTGAGTTCAATCAGCGAACGCATCACCTCCACCGTCCACGCACGCACCTTGTCATCAGGCGTGGTGATCGACAGGCCCTTGGGCGCGACCAGCAGGAAGTGAAGGCCCATGATGGCGATGCCGGCATCGGCCGCGGCCTTGCGCAATTCCGCCTTCTGCGCCGCACCCATTTTGTGCGGCTCATCGGACACGGTATAGGGGGCCAGTTCCAGGCCGTCATATCCGAGCTTCGCCGCATATTCACACTGCTTCGCGAAAGGCATGGGAAGCAGGACTTCATTACACAGGGCTATTCGCATGAGGATTCCATAAGAGTGGGCGGTTTCAATGACCAAGTGCAAAAAGCGCAGCATGATGCTGCTTGAAATCGAAAGCTTCCGGGGTAAGCATTTCAGCCGGGCATCGGAAGCCCATCGATTTGCGTGGCCTGGTGTTCAGCTCCCAGGCGATGGCATC
>CAIUKQ010000004.1 GCA_903899705.1 uncultured beta proteobacterium | reverse complement strand
GATTCGGGAAAGCCGTAGTCGCCAAAACCGAGGATCTGCTGAAAGATGCGTTCGGCAAATTCGCGCGGGTAACCGCGTTCTTCCATTCCCTTGATGAGCTTGACCTCGAAGTGTTCCAGCCCGCCGCGTTTTTTCCAGGCCGCCATGGAGCGGCGCAGTTGGTCGGCCTCGCCGGGTGTGAAACCGGCCGCCACCATCGCGAGCTGCATCACCTGTTCCTGGAAGATCGGCACGCCTAGGGTCCTCGACAGCACCGATTTCACCGCCTCGCTCGGATAGGTGACGACCTCCTTGCCCTGCTTCCTGCGCAGATAGGGATGCACCATGCCACCCTGTATCGGGCCCGGGCGCACGATGGCCACTTCGATCACCAGATCGTAGAAACACGAGGGTTTCAGGCGCGGCAGCATCGACATCTGCGCGCGCGATTCGATCTGGAACACGCCCACGGTGTCGGCATGCTGGATCATTTCGTAGACCTTTGGATCTTCACGCGGGATCTCGTGCATGGTGAAGGACTTGTTTCGAAAGCGACCCACCATGTCCAGGGCGCGGCGGATGGCCGAGAGCATTCCGAGCGCCAGCACATCGACTTTCAGCAGGCCGATGGCTTCGAGATCGTCCTTTTCCCACTGGATGACACTGCGGTCAACCATCGCCGCGTTTTCGATGGGAACCAGCCGTGACAGCAGCCCGCGAGTGATGATGAAGCCGCCCACATGCTGGGAGAGGTGCCGCGGAAAACCCAGCACCACGTCGGTGAGATCCAGCAACTGGCGGATGGGCGGCGATTCCGGGTCGAAGCCCTGCTCGCGCAGACGCTCGGGCAGGCGCTGCTTGTCATCCCACCAGGCAAGCGACCGGGTCAGGCGGTCGATCTGCGCAGGCTCGAAGCCCAGTGCGCGGCCGATGTCGCGAAGCGCGCTCTTCACGCGATAGGTGATCACGGTGGCGGCCAGCGCGGTGCGCTCGCGTCCGTACTTTGCGTAGATGTATTGAATGACTTCTTCGCGCCGCTGGTGCTCGAAATCAATGTCGATGTCGGGTGGCTCGTTTCGCTCTCGCGAGATGAATCGTTCGAATAGCAGGTTGCCCAGCGCCGGGTTGACCTCGGTGATGCCCAGCACATAGCAGACCGCTGAATTCGCCGCCGATCCGCGTCCCTGGCAGAGAATGTCCTTTGATCGCGCAAATACGACGATGTCGTTGACGGTGAGGAAGTATGGTTCGTAGTTGAGTTCGGCGATGAGTTCGAGTTCGTGCTCGATCTGTGCCGCCACGGCCTGCGGCGTGCCATCCGGGTAACGGCGCTTCGCGCCCTGTTCGGCGAGGTGGCGAAGCCAGGAGGCCGGTGTCTCGCCTTTGGGTACCAGTTCCTCCGGATATTCATAACGCAGCGTATCGAGTGAAAACCGGCAGCGCCCGGCAATGCGCACCGACTCCGCAAGCAACTCCGGCGGGTAGAGGCTTGCCAGCCGTACACGCTGACGCAGGTGGCGCTCGGCATTGGGATAGAGCGCGTGGCCGCATTCGCGAATGGGCTTACCGACGCGCACCGCAGTGAGCGTGTCCTGCAGGCGGCGTCGCGAACGCAGGTGCATGCGCACGTCGCCCGCAGCGGTCAGCGGCAGGCCGCTCACCGTTGACAGGCTTCGCAGTTGCGCGAGGCGACCCCTGTCATCCGGCCCGCAGAGTAGTTCGGCGGCAATCCATGCACGGCCGGGGAATTGCGCGGCGAGCCAGCACGCGGCCCGGGTGTCGGTATCTCGGTCATGGGGGCCGAGTTTGGGAATCAGCAAGGCGAGGCAGCCGGGCAGGGCATGAAGGGAAATATTCAGCGCAGTGCCCAGCGAAAAATCGCAGAGATCTTCGGCAGACAGGGTGTAGCTGCCTTTCGCGGCGCGCCGCCGCCCCTTGGTGATCAGTTCGGAGAGATTGCCGTAGCTGTCGCGATCGGTGGCGAGCAACACGAGCTTGGTGCCATCCGTGAGCGTGACCTCGGTACCGATGATGAGTGACAGCCCTGTCGCTTTCGCGGCCACATGCGCGCGCACCACGCCCGAGAAGGAGCATTCATCGGTGATGGCGAGCGCGCCGTAACCCAGGGCCGCCGCGCGACGCACCAGTTCATCGGGGGTGGAGGCGCCGCGCAGAAAGCTGTAGTTGGACAGGCAGTGGAGTTCTGCATACGCAGGCAGGGAGGCTTGCATGCTGCGGAAGGGTTAAATATTACTTATAAATCAAACACTTGAATATATAACGTCAGGAGAAAATGCCATGCAGATACCAGCCTGCCTGGCGCTCGCGATACACCCACACCAGCGCCTCGCGTGGCGTGCGCGCGATGAAGTAATCGCGCTTCACGTCAGCGCCATCCCACCAGCCCGATTCGATGCGCTCGGGGCCCGCGAGCAGGGTGAGCGGACCATCCTCGTGAAGGGGCACGGCATCCTTTTCAGTCAGCGGGCGCGGTGCGTCGAGCAGCCAGAAAGGGCGTTCGCCGAAAGAAAATCCCAGCTGTCGGTCACTGCGTTGTTTATCGCCCTGTCGCTGTGCAGCCTTCTGGCGCGTGCCTGGTTTGCCGTTGATTTCTCCTGCGCAACTCGCG
>CAIUKQ010000003.1 GCA_903899705.1 uncultured beta proteobacterium | reverse complement strand
CTCCCAATCCGCATTTTTGAAGTTCAACGTCTTAGCGTTTTCAGTTACAGCACGCTTGGTTTGATCAGAGGCGCCAGATGGGAAGCTGACCTGAATTTCTAATGTGACTTTGACGTCTGCATTGGGGTCTGCCGCCAGCACGGCAATGATTTCCTCCGCGACTTGAACCAAGCGCACCTTGGCCGTCGATGCAGTGATGGCTACGTTGCCATGAAACGCTCGGGGTTTGGGCGTCGGTGCCGGGCCAGGGGGCGTTGGGCCCGGCGGTATCGGACCGGGCGGTGTTGGTCCAGGGCCTGGCGGAAGTGGCCCTGTCCCGGGTGGTGTGGGGCCCGGTGGTATGAATGGCGGGTTCGCTGCCTCATACGCTTTTGCCGCAGCGGGTTCAATCAGCAGGAGTGTGTCGTCCAGTTGCACGTTGGCATCGCCGAATTTAAAACCATCGAACTTGCCCTCATGCTGTCCGTAGGCCGTGCCGAAGAAGTCCCGGCTACCTGCGCCCTTTACGATGGATTGCTCAAGCACTTGGCTACTCTTCAAGCGCGGCAGATATAGGTAACGTAGCGTGTCTTCCCAGAAGGCCATTCCGCCAATGGCGGTTTTGTCTGCCTTCCAGTAGAGTTTCTTTAACTCCTCTCGGAGATGTATTGGCGACCAGATTGTAATCACCAGTACGTTGTCCGTACAAACGCGCTCTATCTCTGGCCCCAGCGACGCACTGGCGGTATTTAGCGGGAACACCTCAACCGTAGCTTTGGGTGAGGTCGGGGTGTCCTGCGACGGGCACAGCAACCACTTGTAGACCTCTCGTGCTACACGTGGCAGAACCTCCTCTGCTGTGACTAGCTCCTTCTTAGCTTGGGTCGTTTGAAGATTGTCTAGTGTTAATCGATTTTCTTCGACATCTTCAACTATGCTCTTCCAAGCTAGTGCCACGCGGATGCAATCGCGCAGCCGCATCAGTGCACCATGGTCCGCCGCAATAAAGAGCAAACGGTTTCCACGGTAGCGGGGCGTGGTGCCGTGGTGCTTAACATACTCAAGCACTCCCTCGAAGGCTACTTGTGTAGCTTCTCGCGAGTAGAACTGTTCTGGTGGCAGCATAATTAAACGCAGCGCACTGTCATCTGGCACATCACTATGCGGAGTGAAAATATGCGTGCCATCAAAGAATGCAGCATTGCTGGTGATCCGCTTTAAAACCTCGGCCATGCGCCCACGCACTGACCCGTCTTCAAACCGTTGCTTGCGTTCCTCCATTTCGCGGCGAAGATTGGCGCGGGTATCAAACCAGTAGCGAGTTTCTTCCTGAGTCTTGTCCCCGGATGAATTTAGGTAGTGGAGTTGGCCCGCTAGTCGGTCCAGCGCATCTGAATAATCAGAGGACGTTTGCCCAGGCTGGAGGCAGCCCAGCAGCACTCGCGCTCGATCTAGCCCGCGTATCCCCGGTTTTGTCGTGACTGACGAAGGGGCACTGCCAAGAAATACTGTTCGCGCTACCCGGCGAGCAGCCTGCACCGATCCGAAACGAGGCTCTTTTGTTTCTATTACCGTAGTCTCTGCACGCTCGCCATCAATGTCTCGGTCGATCACTGGGTCCCAACCTGGACCAAGATAGTAGACAAGTTCATTACGGGCACTGCCGTCGTAGAGAGGCAAGCTTCCGGGGAGAATCATCACGTCTTTATTATCGTCCTGCCATAGTCGATAAATAACCTTGGCCATCAGTTTCAGCACCCCGCGGGTTCTCTGGAACCCTTCAATCGTCGTCCATTCTTCGTAGAGTTGCGTGAAAACTTCAGGGTGGATTGGGTAACTTTGCACCATACGGTCAAAGTAACGTGCTTCTTGCGTTTCCTGTGGGACCTTCGCACGTTCGGCTACGTATGCATCGGCAAATGCACGGCAGGCCAGATCGCGCGCCTTGGCATCGCGAATAGGCTCAAATAAGCGCCGTCGGACGATCTCGAATGCCTCCTCTGGGGCCACCGTTTTCCAAAGCGCCTGCACGCGATTGAAGACTGCTTCCAGCGACTGTAAGGCCGACACGCCGCGCGGCCCACCAGCCTGACTATTAGATTCGGGTAGCGACGCTAGCACCACTGCATTCGGGACCAACTTAGCCGCCTCGGTCAGCGATTGAATGAAAGACAGGTTGCTGTCGAAAGTGCCGCCGGTAAGTGCCTGGCTCTCAACGAACTGGCGGATGTAGACAACCAACTCGTCCAGTAATACCACGCAGGGCGCACACTGGGTCAGCAGAGTGCAGAGAACATCTTTACCCGGTGAGGTGCCGTTGGCATCAGCTGCCTTCACCAGAGAAAAAGCTTCTGCCCCCCCTAGTTGCCATGCCAACTCGCCCCACAATGTGTGCACCGCTTGCTTGCCTTGTTTCCAGGCTTGTCCAGGGGAATGGGCTGTGCCATCCAGCACTGCTACCTTGGCTGCCGGCACATCCATCACACCAGCACGGTCCAGAAGCGCTGGGATGCCAGCGAGGTCACCTAGCGCACATTGCCGATTTGCCAAGTGATACACGGCAAGCATAGTGTGCGTCTTGCCGCCACCGAAAGAAGTCTGCAACTGAATGACCGGTTCACCTCCCTTGCCATTGAGGCGCTGCGCCACTTGGGTGAGCAGCTTGCCCATTCCCTCGGTGATGAACGTGCGCGCGTAAAAAGACTTAGCGTCTCCGTATTCCGCTGTAGCTCTGCCCGTGCGTACGGCGGTCAGGTCGGCGGCAAACTCAGACTGCTGGAAGGTGCCATTCAGAACGTCAGCGTGTGGGACGATGACTTCTCGCCACGGTTTAAGGCTCATAAATGAGGTTCCCTAATTGTCAAAGAGTGTCCCTTGCGGGGTAGTAGGCTTAGGCACGCTGTTAGCAGCGGTTTCGATGCCGGTCCAGCTCGTGATCAGTTCGTTGTAGGCACGGGCGTCTTCTGCTTGGCCAAGGCGTTCGCAGAGAGTGTAGAGCCGGTAAGCAAGCTGGCGCACGGCTTCGGCTTTGCCGCCGAGGGCGGCGAGGAGCGCGCCGGATGCAGATTCGCCACCCTGTTTCTGAGCGCGGATTAGATGATGTAAAGCTTCCCACACAGGCATGCGTGTGTCGGTGCGTGGATCCCAGTCGGTGGGATATTCGGCCCACTTGAGCAGGCGAACTTTGCCACCACCGCTTTGCAAAACTCCGGCGTCCTTCATGGTGTCGACGTTGGTGGATTTGGAGCGGGCCAGCACGTCGGCTTCGCCAAAGACGCTTTCCGTCCAGCCATGTTGCTCGAACCAGTGCAGGCAGAACTGGGTGTCGGCGTCGAAGTCGTCCTCGGCGAGGAAGCGGTTGATGAGCTGGAGGGCGGTGCGCACGCTCATGGGCGAGCCGTCGGCCTCCAGCACGGCGGCGTATTTGGAAAAGACCGCCATGCCTGGCCCGATGATGGCCTGCGAAAGGTCCACTGGGGCCACGGGCGAACGCTCGTCGCCGGAACCCTTGGTCATCTCGTCGAGAGCCTCGGGCAGCACGCCGTTCAACTCGCGGATAAACTCGCGACGGGAAATGGATGGCGCTTCGCTTGGGCGTTTGCGACATACGAGGACAATGCTAGAGGCGAGTGCGTTGTTCCCTGATCCAATCATTCGGTTTGAGAGTTCAGTCCGCATGGGCCAAGTACCTGAAAGCTGTAATCCGGCGCGATGGACTGCTTCGAGAAATGTCTCCCAGCCGGTCGAACTGGTGCCATCAGTCTTCTGTGTGTCGGATTGCTTAAAAGCATAGTAGATCGTGATCGGTCCAGCGGGATGTGCCTGTGTTGCGAGGCCCCTCATTGCCTGCGTCATTCCAACTAGGAAGAAATCCTCCGCCCTTTCTTTCGAGCCGTGACGGAAGGACATGGCCACTAGTTCCTCTGCCTTAGGCACAGCTATGGTGGAAAGCAGGGCGGGGAAAATGGCGCGTAGGGATTTACGAAGCCAAACGTAAAAGAAATCCGAGAGGTCAGCGTAAGCAATGTTGTCGTAATAGGGTGGGTCAGTTGAGACAGTCTTGTTACTACTAATTACCTGGTCCGAGGCATTTTGTTGAGTAGCATTTCTGCAGCGGGCCAAGGTTGCTGAATATTCAGCGTAATTGGGTGAAGTTCTCCTGGGAAGGCTAAGAACAGGTCAATTGTCGACGGTGATCTTCAGATCAACGATGACCTTCTGATACTTTTCGCTGTCTCGCCGGATCACGGCGGTAAATTCCGCCGGCGTGCTGATGAAGGATTCAGACCCGCCACTCTTGCGGAACGCATCGCGCACCTCGGCCTCGTTGATGATCGAGTTGACTTCGCTGTTCAACCGCCTTGTGATTGGCTCGGGGGTTCCTGCGGGCGCCCACAACCCGCTCCAGACGAGACCTTCGTAGCCTGGATAGGTTTCGTTGATGGCAGGCAGGTCGGACAATACGCCGAACCTTTGCGCCCCCGTACCCGCGATCAGGCGCAGGGTACCCGCCCTGACGTGCGCTGTGCTCGAAGGACCGCCGGTGATGACGGCCATAGTGTCACCCGCCACCACCGAGGCAACAGCTGGAGCGCCGCCCTTGTAGGGAACGTGCAGCATGTCCACGCCCGCCCTCACCTTGAGCAATTCCATGAAGAGTTGGTGCTGGCTGCCATTTCCCGCTGAAGCGTAGGCAATAGGCGGTTTGGCCTTTCTCGCAAATTCGATGAATTCAGGAAGCGTCTTTGCCGGCACTGAAGGGTGCACTGCAAGTACGAACTGATTGCGGATGATAGAGGCAATGGGAGCCAGATCCTTCACTGGATCGAAGGGCAGGTTTTTGTAGAGGAACCGGTTGATCACCACAAGGCTGTCGGGCGCCAGCAAAAGCGTATAGCCATCGGCGGGGGACTGCGCCACGGTTTGTCCGGCCACGTTGCCATTGGCGCCTCCGCGATTTTCGACAATGACCGGCTGGCCGATGTCCTTGCTGAGGCGAACAGCGATTGTGCGGGCGGCAAAATCCGGCGCGCCGCCGGCGGCGACTGCGACGATCACTCGTATGGGTTTGGACGGATAGGCGCTTTGGGCCAGCGCTTCCTGAGAAGGCAGCATTACCGTTAATGCGGCTCCCGCCGCCATGTATTTCAGTGTTGATTTCATGGTGTACCTATGGGGTCTTGAGGGTGTGGGTGGACAGGCGCTGGATCATGGCTTCCCATGCCGCCTCATTATTGGGAAGTTTCTCCTCCCGTTCAAGAGACCTCGCAAGGGCCCGCAGGCGCGCGCCATTCCAGCCCTCGGTCAGCTTCGCGAGTTGCAGCAGCGAATTCACTTGGGTAATCCGATTGCCAAGTGCCATCGTCAGGATTGCCCCGCGACCAGCGGCATCGGGCATGGTGATTTCGATGTGCGTTCCAAGACGCCCCGGTTGAAGCATGGAATCATCCACGAGATCAACGCGGTTGGTCGCGGCCAGCACCGCGATCGGCGCATCGCTGCCGAGATCGTCCAGTTCGGCGAGCAGTTGGTGCAGCACACGCTCGGTGGTCCAGGTGCCGGCGCCGCGACCGCGCACCGGCGCCACGGCGTCCAGCTGGTCGAAGAAAAGCACGCAGGGCGCGAGTTCCCGGGCCAGCTTGAATACGTGCCGCACCGCTTCTTCGGATTCACCGAGCCATTTGCTGAACAGTTCCGGACCGCCGACCATGATGAGGTTGACGCCGGCTTCCTTCGCGACCGCGCGTGCGAGAAGCGATTTTCCGGTGCCCGACGGGCCATGGAGCAGGACGTGTTCAAGCGGCGCGCTTGCGGCGCGCAACGGCCCGATGATGAGAGACTGGAGCTTCGACTTCGCCGCATCGAGTCCTGCGATGCGGTCGAAGCCCTCATCGGGAATCGCAACCAGTGTGGCGCGCGCGGCCGAAGGACGGCAGCGGCGTCGGGCCTCGATCAGGTCGTCCCGGGTCACACGCAGCGTTTCGGGTTGCCATTGGGCCGGCGAGCTTGTCGCCGGGCGGTGGCGGCGCAGCGCATGCATGCCGGCTTCACGGCACAGGGCCATCAGGTCCGCCCCGACGAAACCGGGAGTATCGGCTGCGATCTCCGGCAATGCGGCGCGCGCGGCACGGTCCAGCGGCATTTCGCGCGTGTGTATGTTGAGTATCTGCTCGCGACCCTGCGCACCCGGCGGGCCGATGTAGATCTCATAGTCAAAGCGGCCGGGCCGGCGCAGCGCGGTATCCACCGTTTCGATGCGATTCGTGGTGGCAAGGATGATGACGCCATCCACCTGCGTGATCCCGTCCATCAGCGAGAGCAACTGGGTCACCAGGCGCGTGTCGGCATGGGAGCCCGATTCGCCGCGCTTGGGGGCGATGGCATCCAGTTCGTCGATGAAGATGACCGAAGGGGCGTGATGCACCGCCTCGCCGAATATGCGGCGCAGGTTGCCTTCGCTCTCGCCGTAGGTGGTGCCGACGATCTCCGGGCCGTTGATGTGGAAGAACTGCGCATTGACCTCGTTGGCGGTTGCGCGGGCAAGCAGCGTCTTGCCGGTTCCCGGCGGGCCGTAAAGAATGACCCCCCGCACCGGTGGGATGCCCACTTGACGATAGATGCCGGGAAACTGCAGCGGCAATTGCACCGTTTCCTTGACCATCGCGATTTCGCGATCGAGCCCTCCCAATTCCTCGAAGCTGACCTCCAGCGCGACATTGCCCCTGAATCCGTCGGGAGCGGTGTCCAGGATGACGTCGGTTTCCGCGGTGACCACACCCGCCGCCGGCTGGACTTCGGCCACCTGGAACAGGGTCCCGGCCACGGAATGGTGAAAATGCAGGAACAGCAACTGGCCTTTTGCGACGGGGCTTCTCTGCTGCAGCATCTCTTCTTTCAGATGGTCTTCGACGTGGTGCGCTGAGGTGGAGCCAAGGTCCACGGCCGGCTGCAGCCGCAACTTCGTCACCGGTTTTGCGCTTTCGACGGAGAGTTCGACCTGGGAATACAGGCGAGCGCCCAGTGCCTGCCGCTGAAACCGGTCCAGCCGGATATGTCCGGTACCGCGATCCTCTTCATTGACTGCGTCGATGCGGACCAGGATCTCCCGCTTGAACGTGGCGATTCGAAGCACATCCCCCGCCTTCCAGCCCTGCTTTGCAAGGCACTCGGGGTCGATGCCCGCCAGAGACGCGCTGCTTGCAGCGTATTCACGCAGCGAGGGCGCGACGCTCAGCTCACACAACACGGTCAGGCGCCTTTGTGCGCGTCACGGTATTCGGGGCAGGGCTGCAGCTCCTCGAAACCGGATTGCCGGTCCACGCCCGTGGTGTGCACGAGGTTGCGTTCCATGCAGATGAGGCGAACCGGCGCGGAACCTGTGTTGACATGTCGAAAGACGACTCCGGCCGGAAAGGTGGGCAGCGTCATCACGTCGCCGGCTTTCCAGTTGTGGCGAACGCCGTCAAGCTCCGTGTAGCCCTCGCCTTCGAGGATGTAGAACACCACATCGCCGCCGTGGCGTTGCACGCCGCTTCGGCTGCCCACCGGGATTTCCTGGCGATAGAAGATCTGCGTCTGCACCGCGGAGTAGGCGATGCAGGGATGCAGGAACCACTGCATTTTTCCATGTTGATTCAGCTCCCAGGGCAGCTCGTCGCCGCGGATGAGGAAGGTGGATTGCGCGAGGCGCCTCCTCTGGATATCCCGCAACTGGATGAGCCGGTCGAAAAGGTTGACGTTCGACAGTTCATCCGGGGATGTCACCAGGGGCACCTGTTCGCCCTCGACGGTGGCCTTCCATTCCGTTTTCAGCACGCCGGTCTGCGGGGTGGACGTGCCACCTTTCATTTCGGCAACCTGATCGACGGCATTGGCGATGGTTCGCGCAACCAGCATGTCGCGAAACGCCACCCAGCGGCATCCCTTGGAGGCATCCATGTTCCAGTGCTGGTGGCTGGAACCTTCGGGCTTGATCGGCAGAAGCAGCAGGTCGCCCGCCTTCCATTCGAGGATCACATCGTCGGTCTCGGTTCGCCCGTGGCCTTCGAGCACGTAGATGATGATGCCGCCCTGATGGCGGTGCCGGCCCGACTGGTTTTTGATCAGGTGTTCAAACACCGCCCAACTGCTCACCGCTGTGTCCTCGATGAAGGGCACTAGGTAATACTTCAGGAAGCCCTGGCGCGACTGCTGGTACTCGAGCTCGTCGCCCTTGATCAGCACCCTGCCGTTTTTCTCTCGTTCGCCCCATTTCTTGTAATAGGCAATCACCTTTTCGTAGACGGTGTTCTGCAGCGGGTCGGCTTCCTTCAATCGTTCGCGTTCCATGGGATCTTCTAATGTGAATATCGAATGCCGCTATGATATCCCGTCGTGGGGGAGTCAAGACGTTCCCTTCTTTTCATTGACATCAAGCGGGAGACCGGCGCATGCGCAGCAGATTTTTTCTAACCTCCGAGGACGTGCAGAAAATCGTCCTTGCCTGCAAACAAAAGGTTGCGGAATGCAAGTGTGCGGCGACGATCGCGGTCGTCGATGAAACCGGCAACCTCCTGTATCTGGAGCGCATGGACGGGCCGGGGCCGATGAGCGTCGAGGTGGCCACCGGCAAGGCGAGGACCGCGGCGCTGACCCGGCAATCCAGCAAGGCTTCGGAGGACCGGCTCAAGAACCGGATGGGATTTCTTGCGGTGTCCGGATTTGTCCCGCTGCAGGGCGGCGTTCCGGTGATGTACCAGGGACAGTGTGTCGGTGGCGTCGGTATTTCCGGCGGGCCGTCTCCCGAAATCGATGAATTGATTGCAACAGCCGGATTGGCGCCGTTCGCGATCTAGCGCAACTCCGGTCGCCAGGCAAACAGGTCAGTCCTTCAGCTTCAGGCTGTCAAGCAGCCTGCCGATATTGGTGAAATCGGTGTCGATGCGCGCGGTGAAGTCCTTCCGATCAAGGTAGGTAGCTCGTACGGCCTGCTTGTCGGCCATCTCGCCATAGGAGGCGCTGTTGACCATTTCGCGGCAGGCGGAATCAAGCCTGCCAATGATTGCAGCAGGCGCATCCGAACGGATGAACAGTCCGCCATAGGCGAGCGTCGAGATGGGGTGACCCAGTTCGGCGGTGGTGGGCAGATTGGGAAACGCCTTCTGGCGTTCCTTCGAGAAAACCGCCAGCGGCCGTATGCCTTTTTGCGAACTGACCAGGAATGCGCTGACCATGCCCATCTCGATCTGGCCGCCCAGAATGTGCGGCAGGTACGCTGTTTCGCCAGCATAGGGTATGTCTTCCACCTGCACTCCAGCCCGCTGGAAGAGTTCTGCGCCGGCCAGATGCGGCGCGGAAGCGATTCCCGAGGTGCCGTATCGCAGCTTGCCGGGATTGGCTTTGGCGAAGGCCAGCATGGATTGCAGATCGCCAAAGGGCGAATTCGCAGCTACAGTCACGAACAGGACATTGTCGAAGGTCTGGCAGATCGGCACGAAGGTGTTGCGGTTGTACGGCGGTTGTTTCTCGCGATGCAACTGTACCGTGATCAATGTGGCCGGCATGAAGGCAATGGTGTATCCATCCGGCTGCGCGGTATTCAGGGCGTTGGCTGCCACCATCACGCCCTGGCCGGTGCGGTTGACCACCAGGAATCGCTGCGCGAACTTGGCGTCCATTCCCTGGGACAGCGTGCGAGCCAGCACGTCAATGCCCGTACCCGCCGGCAGGGAAACGATGACCTGCACGGGTTTGACCGGGTAATCCTGGGCACAGACATTCGCTGATGCGAGTGATGCAATGCCCAGGAGCAGCAAGCCCTGCAAACCCATTGTTTTCAACGTCGGCAGCCCTGCGGTCATCAACAAATCCCCTATGCAGCATCACGGAAGCGCAAATTATAGGATGATTGCCCGTTCCGCCGCGCCACAGAGGTACATGTTGCGCGACGTCGTTTTTGATTGGAAGGAATTTCATGCCCAAAGCCGATTTTAGTCCCGCGAATTTCGTCATACCGCCGATCATCAAACGCAACACCATCCTGTTCGCACTGGCGCAATCGTTCAGTGGCGCGGGCATGCAGTTTGCCTACGGGCTGGGACCGTTGATGGTGCTCGCACTGACGGATTCGGCCGCCGCCGCGGGGTTGTCGGTTGGGCTCATCGGCATCTCGAGGTTCCTGGCCGCGTATCCCGTGGGAAAAATAACGGATGCCTATGGACGCAAGCCCGGCGTCATGTTCGGATTGACGCTTGCGATGTTCGGCGGCGTCATCTGCGGATCATCCATGTATTTTTCAAGCATCTGGGTGTACATCGTGGGCATGACGATTTTCGGCATGGGCATGAGCGGTGTGCAGCAGATGCGCGTCGCCGCAGCTGACATGTACCCGCATTTCCACCGGGCGCAGGCGCTTGGTTACATCGCGATGGGATCACTCGTGGGCCTGGTGTTCAGCCCCATTATCGTTGGAGGGGCGGAGAAATATGCGCTTGCCAACGGTTATGACGCGCTCGCGCTGCCATGGTTCTTTCTGCCCGGGCTGATCATCGCCGGGATGGTGACGGTATTTTTCGTGCGTCCCGATCCCAAAGACATCGGAATGAATCTTTCGCATTACTACCCGGGCTATACGCCGCCACCCCGCCGCAAGGGCAGCGAGGATCAGAATTTTGACTGGAAAAGCCTTCTTCGCAATGTGAACACGCGCATGGCCATCGTCGCGAACACCTCGGCGCAGGGCAACATGTCCATCGTCATGGTGCTGACTTCGCTGGTTCTCTCGCACCACGGCAGTTCACTCGGCGCCATCGCGTTTTCACACGTGTTCCATTCTGCGGGCATGTTTGCTTTCACCATACCGCTGGGCCGCCTCGCGGACCGCCTTGGGCGGGAACGGATCATGTATCCGGGCGTGTTCATTGCGTTGATCGGCGCAGCACTGGTGGCATTCACCGACGGCGCGTACTGGCTTGTGACGCTCGGAACCTTTCTGGTTGGCCTGGGCTGGGCGGCTGCCAACGTGGCCGCCACGGCGATGATCGCGGACAACACCGAAACCGGTGAGCGCGGCCGCGCGATAGGCGTTAATGAAAGCTTCGCGGGGGCCGTCAACGTGCTGATGGCGCTGGTCACGGGGCCGATACTGCAGTGGTGGGGATTGCCGATGACCGGCGCGGTAGCGGTTGTGGTTGCCTTGCCGCCGTTGATCATGTGGGGTGCATTGCATATCAGCGGCCGCGCGGCGCGCAGGCGTGTTGAGGCCTAGGGTGTCCGGCGCCGCGCATTGATCGTGCGGAAAACCGCGGGCACCGGGGAGGACTGGACCGCGGGCTACGTGGTCGATGTGCCTTATACGGCGGGTTACCATCGCGAACTCTCGCCCAGTCTTCAGCAATATGTGCTTCTGCAGCAGGGAATCACCCCTCCCCATGAACCCGATGGGGGGTTTGACTATTTCGAAATGGGAATCGGCCGGGGATTCTCGCTGAATGTTCACGCGCTGACGCATCCGCTTGGCAGGTTCTGGGGCAACGATTTCAATCCCGAGCATGTGAATTTCGCGCAATCCCTTGCAGCGGCCGGCGGCGCAACCATCCGGTTGTTTGAAGACAGCTTCGAGGATCTGCTGAAACGCGATCTGCCGGATTTCGATTACATATCGCTGCATGGCGTCTGGTCGTGGATCAGCCATGGAAACAGGCGCGCGGTTGTCGAATTCCTTCGACGTAAATTGAAGGTCGGTGGCGTGGCAATGGTGAGCTACAACGCTCTTCCGGGCCTCGCCTCGGCAATGCCCTTGCGGCATCTGATGAGCAACCACGAGCGCCATTCGCGTGGCTCGGGTGCGCCGCTGGATGGTCGCATCAGCGAGGCACTGGGATTCGCGCAAACCCTGCGAGATGGAGGGGCGCACTATTTCCGCATCAACGCGAACGTGTCGGGGCTGCTCACCTCCCTTGAATCCCAGAATCCGCAGTATCTCGCGCATGAGTATTTCAACCGGGACTGGGCGCCGATGTATTTCAGCGAGGTGGCGGCTTGCCTGACGGAGGCCGGGCTGGCGTTTGCGGGTTCCGTTTCGCCTTTCGGGTGCCTTCCTGAGCTGGCTTTGACGCCGGAAATGAATTCATTTGTGAAAGGTATTGAGTCAATGGAATTCCGCGAAGACGTGCGGGATTTCATGCTGAACACCAAATTCCGGCGCGACCTCTTTGTGCGCGGCGCAAGGCGCTTGTCCGTTGAAGAACCCTTGCGACGAGCGGGTGCCATGCGATTCGCGTTGATTGATCCGCCGAAAAGCCCGGGGGGCACAATCACCGTCGGCATGCGGGAGATTGCATTGCAGAAAGAAATCTATGAACCGTTGATTGCCGTTTTGGGCGGTCGCGAGGGGGGGCTGAGCGTTGCCGAGCTGCAATCCCATGATGTGACTGGAAAACTCCCGCCTGGCGTCCTGAATCAGGCACTTTCGGTGCTCCTGGGCATGGATTGTGTCGCGATTCATTCCGGCGACGCCGGTTCCCTGGAGAACGTCAAGTCGTTGAACCGATATCTTGCCGATCGTGCCGTGGAGGGCTCACCGGTTGCACACCTGGTGTCTGCCAGTGCAGGAACGGCAATCAGGGCCGACCGGTTCGAACAACTGTTCCTTCGGGAAGCCGGACGGGGGGCAGATGCCGAACAGGCTGCGATTGCCGTGTCCAAGATCCTCAAATCGAGGGGGGAAACCATTGAATTGGACGGTTGGCCTCTGGTGGAAGAGGCTGATTTGCTTAGCGAATTGCGCGACCGGGCCGGATTTTTTTACAGGGAGCGGTTGCCGCTTTTCCGGAAACTGGCGGTCGGTTTGTAGACTTGATTGGCGATTCGCATTTCAAATTCGAATCGCCAATTTGAATTGCAAATCATTACCGCCTTTCGTTCCATATTTATTCAAGAAAGCGGTTTTCCAGCCGTTGAAGGGGTATTCCAACTGGTGCGGGCGAATGTCGCCCCGCGGGACTGCCCAAATGCCGGAACCCCGAGCCTCATCCCTGCTTCTGCGCAGCGTGCCGCTGTTTGCCTCGCTTACCGAGGCGCAATCGGAGGTGATCGCCAGGACCATGCACCGGCGCATCGTGCGCCGGGGGCAGCCGATCATCAATGCCGGCGACCGCCCGCGCTGCCTGCACATGATTGTCTCCGGCAGCGCCCAGGCGGTTCTGAATGGCCGCGATGGCAATAACATCATTCTTTCCGTCCTGAATGCCGGCGACTATTTTTGTGAAATGGAGATCATCGAGGATCTTCCGATCTCCACCAGCATCATTGCCCGTGAGTCCTGCGATGTTCTGATGCTCCCCAAGGCCCAGTTCAACCATTGCCTTGCAGAAAACCATCCCATGTCCATGATGGTGCTTCGCGGCATGGCAGGACGCCTGCGCGAGGCCGATGAGCGTTTCGGCAGCCTGGCCATGGAGGACGTTGATGCAAGGCTCGCAAAATTCCTGATTCAGGAGGCCCGGTGGGTGGATGGGGCTCGCGTGGTGACCTGCAGGTTTTCCAAGAGCGATATCGGCCGGATGATCGGCGCCTCGCGAGAGCGTGTGAGCCGGGTCATGAAGGAAATGCAGGTGCGCGGCTACCTCGAAGAACGCGGCGATTCGATACTGCTGCGCGAAAGGATTCTTTCCCTCGCGTAGGTTTTCAGGTGCCGTTGCGGTTCGACGCGTATTTCAACGGCTTGATCGAATGCCGCTGGTGGGTGAATTCCGGTGGCCTGGTTCCCAAAGCCGGAAACTCAAGGTTGACCGTTATGTGCCTGGCGCTGAGTGGATCCGCTCGACAGCC
The DNA here is from genome assembly GCA_903899705.1 of uncultured beta proteobacterium. Lineage (GTDB taxonomy): Bacteria > Pseudomonadota > Gammaproteobacteria > Burkholderiales > SG8-39 > 2-02-FULL-62-17. Next base: position 287 of record CAIUKQ010000003.1, on the reverse strand, counting down.
ATGCGGAAATAGCCCTCGTTTCGGCATCTGCGGGCTGCGCGCTCGCAACCGGCGATTGTGACGGTCCGTCGCTGCGCCCAAGAATGCGCCGCTCCAGATCCCTCGCCACCGGTTCATGGTTCTTCGCCACGATGGCGATGACGCGCGTTACTTCGGGTATCGGAAAGACACGCGTTCGCGACGGATGCGCGAAGCGGATTTCCACCGCATCGCCGACTTCGACATTTGCGCGATTTGCATCGAGCAGGGCGGGCGCCTCCGCAAGCCCGTTTGCCAAGGCCTCCGGG
>CAIUKQ010000002.1 GCA_903899705.1 uncultured beta proteobacterium | reverse complement strand
GGAATCGATCAGAGGGCATGGGTAAAGGCAGCGCTTAAACCATTTGTTCAAGAATCTGAATGGGGAGCATCTCATGCCTCCGTCATCGCAGCAGGTAAAAACGAACTCAATAAAGGGGCCACAGCTAACGACAAGTTACGCGACCAAGGCGGAAAGCTGCCGATCATGGCTGCAAAGGCGCAGGGGGGCCATGCAGCCTCGAGTGCACTTAAAGATGCTGTTGGGGGCATGTCATCGAACGTTCACCTTTCGGCCGAGTCCGCAATTACCCAAATGACGGTAGGTATAGTCGCAGATGTGATTAATTCCAAGATAAATGCTGAACAGTTGAGTCGAGGCCGAACCATTGGGTTCGGAGGAATCAGAGACCTGACCTCAGGTGAGCGCGCAACACTGCTGAAAACCAAGGTGAAGGCATCATTCCCGCGTCTAAATAGAAAATTTGAACACTTGGAAAAAAGTCACCAGCAATTTCTTGATAGTGACAGGAGCATTGGCGAACAATGCACCTATATGCTCAGGACTCGCAAACATTGGATTCAAACGATCGGATCAAGTGATTGGACTGATTTATGGGAGTTACATGCGCTCGTCGTAGGACAAACAATTGCCGCAAATAATTATTATTTTGGTTCTGAGTTTGAGAACTTTAATGCAACCACAACCCGTGCAGACGAGCTGCAGGGAAAGATTGACGAGCATATTGGACGGCACCAAAACGGCGCGTGCTCCTGTGGAGGTAATTTTTGTTATATGCCTGTGAATCTTTTTCTTAGTCAAAACGGTGAGACGGCAAAGAACAATGACAGTTCTCCAATTTTCCCAATTGGTACTTCCAAGTTCGTTGAGGTGTAAAGGGTTCTGACGAGAGGGCGGGCCATGGCCGAATCTGGTTACGTATCTGCAACCCGTTCCGGGATTGGTTGAATTAACCTGGCTTCCCTTCCGGCCGCGTATTTTTTGGCCGACGATCTTGCCGGTGGCGTGGCCTCCTCCCTATGGATTACATTGCCTGATCAGGCGTCCTGGGCGCGTGCGGCCCGTGCGCTCCAGATCGAATCGACGGCGTCGAGCAGGGCGTAGGCGTTGGCATACCTGTGGAGCGGGTTCTTCGCCAGCAGGCCATCGATCAATGGCTGGCATTCGGCCATGCTCCCGGCAAGTCGCGGTATTGGGGCGCGAAGATGCTGCGCGATGAGTTCCGAGATGGAGGGCGAGTCGAAAGGCTTTTTCCCCGTGAGCATTTCGTAAAAGATCACTCCCAGGCTGTACAGGTCCGAGCGTTCCGACGCAGGTTGTCCTTCGACCAGTTCCGGCGCGAGGTAGTAGGGCGTTCCAAACAGTTCTCCGTGGCGTGTCATGTTCGCGGCGGCCTCGAGCTTCTTGGCGATCCCGAAATCGGCGATGGCCATGGTGCCGTCGTCGCGAACCATGATGTTGGCGGGTTTGAGATCCCGGTGGACGATGCCGCGCTTGTGCATTTCGGCCAGGCCTCCGGCCAGTTGGGCGAGTATCGACAGGGCCTGGCGTGTATCGAGGCCCTTGGCAATGGCATCGCTCAAGGTGCCTTTGGGCAGGTATTCCATGGCGATGAAGGCGTATGAGTCGGTGAATCCGTGCTCGTATATCTTCACCACGTTGTTGTGCTGGGCCGAAGAGATCAGGGCGTATTCCTGCGCGAATCGCTGGAAAAGTTCGGGGTCGTCCGCAGGCCGGGCATTGAGGATCTTGAGGACGACCTTTTCCTTGTCGCTGTCACGCCGCGTGAGGTAGACGTGCGACATGCCCCCCTGCCCGATTTTTGAAATGATGCGATAGCCCGATATGGTCGGCGGCGAAATGCCGTTCACCGCATTGGCCAGGTCGGAGGTGATCATGCGCAGGGTCTCGTTGAGCACGGCCTTCGATACGTTGGCGGCATGTTTCGCATTGGTGGCGAGGGCTTCGCGGATCTCCAACGGCAATTCGCCGGAATCATCGAGGCCGGGCAGTCCGTGGTCGGTGCCGATGATTTCCACCGCTTCCACCTGCTGGCTGCGGCCGCGTAGATCCAGCAGTATCGCCCTGCCGGCGATGATGCCTGCGCCGGCGGCGTCGACCGTGGCGCGGCTGGCGATGACCGGCCAGCCCATCTCCTTGGTTTGCGCTTCAAGGCGTGCGGAAATGTTGACGCAATCGCCGATCAGGGTTGCGGAGCCGCCGCCGGCCGGACCGATATTGGTTTCGATCATTTCTCCGCTGTGCATGCCCACGCCGACCGCGAACTTGGGAAGCGAATGTTCGCCATAGCGCTGGTGGATCCAGTCGCCGAAGCGATAGGCGGCAAGGGCGATGCCCATGGCGGCGATGATGGCTGCGCGCGCATGGTTGTATCCGGGGTCGTTGGAGGCGAACAGCACCATCATGCCGTCGCCAAGCAGCTTGACCACTCGCCCGCCCTGCGCAACCACCGGCGTGCAGGCCTCCTGGAAATAGGCATTCAGCAACTCCGCCGTCTGCGGTGAAGTCAGCCGTTCGGAAATCGTGGTGAAGTTGCGAATGTCGGAAAAAAGCACGGTGCCGTTGATCATCTTTCCGGTGGCGCCGGCGGCCAGGGTATCGTCCATCGGCGCATCCGCCATGCCGGTTGCGCGGCCGCGAAAGCGGGCGTGCATCTCCTCGGGCTGGGAGACGATCCGGCTCGCGAGCACATCCACCGTTCGCTGATGTTTTGCCAGGCGCGTCTTGACGGCGTCCAGGAGTTCATCCCGTGTGAACGGCTTGTTCAGAAAATCATCGGCGCCGAGATTCATGCCGCGGCGCATGCTCGCGCGATCGTCCAGCGCGGTGAGGAACACGAAAGGGACATCGGCGGTGGCCGGGTCTGCACGCAAGGCTTCTATGACGCCGAATCCATCCAGCTCGGGCATCATCACGTCGCATAGAACCAGGTCCGGGCGGCCAGCCGCGATCCGTGCGAGTCCCTCCCTGCCGTTGGCCGCCTGCGTAACATCATGGCCTTCGGCTTTTAGCATCATCTGCAGGTTGAGCCTGATCTGCATTTCGTCTTCGATGACAACGATCTTTGCCATGTTGCCTACGCCCCCGCCGCAACCGGCAGTGCCTTGATGCGGGCGCGGAAGGTCGAGCCGACGCCGACTTTGCTGGTCACAAGAATGTTCCCGCCATGCAATTCCGCCGCGGACTTCACAATCGCGAGTCCCAAACCAGTGCCCGGGCGGTCGCCCACGTTGGCGGCGCGATGGAAGCTCTCGAACAGATTGGGCAGATCTTCGACAGGAATGCCGATGCCCTGATCCGTGAACGTGAGGGTGATCTCCTCGCCGGAGTCATCCACCGTGACGGTGACTGTGCTTCCCTCCGGCGAATATTTCAGCGCATTGGTGAGGAGGTTGATTGCAATATGCCGCAGCAATTGCTCGTCGACCTGCCTCTGAGGCTGCGTCAGCGCGCATTTGAATTCCAGCTTGTGTTTCGAGCCATGGCTGAACCGTATGGCATCGACAATGCCCGTAACCGCCTCCTCCAGGTCAAGCGCCACGGGATTGAATTTCAGTTTTCCCGATCCGGTTCGGCCGATCAGCAGCACATCGTTGATGAGCGCGGTCATGCCGAGCACTGCGCCCTTGATGGCCTCCAGCAGTTTTGCCTGATCCTCCGCGGAAAGTGTCGCGGAATAATGCTGCAGCAGTTCCGCCGAGGAAAGGATGTTGGTGAGGGGGGTGCGCAATTCGTGCGAAGCAATCGAGACGAATTTGGATTTCATCTCGTT
>CAIUKQ010000001.1 GCA_903899705.1 uncultured beta proteobacterium | reverse complement strand
GATGCTCTGCTCGGTCCAGAGGCGGCGGATCACCGCAATCGACTCTTCCATGCGCGCGCGGCTATCCTCCATCGAAACGCCGTACACCTCGAACTCCTTGGGAAGAAACGCGCGGCCGAAACCCGCATCGAGACGTCCATGAGAGAGGTTGTCCAGCATCGCAAGGTCGCCGCCCAGATGCGCCGGGTGATGGAAGGCCGGGATCACCGCGCCGGTGATGAGCCTGACATTCTTGGTGCGCTGCGCGACCGCCGACAGGAATACGCAGGGGTTGGGGGAGCGCCCGCCGTAGTCATAGAACGAGTGCTCCACCGTCTTGACACTGTGATAGCCCAGCTGATCGGCACGCTCGGCGAGGCGCAGGCTCTGATCGTAGAAATCAGGCGTGCTGCTGTCGCTCTCGCGGAAGGCGGGAAAAAAATTGATACCGAATTTCACTGACGCTCTCCCGGAAAACCGAATATATTCACAATGAAGAGGAGCATAACGCAATGCAAACGATCAAGACGGTGGGCATCCTGGGCCTGGGGAAGATGGGCGGGCCGATGGCCAAGCACCTGGTGGCAAAAGGCTACGGCGTGGTCGGCTTCGATCCGGTGGCGGCGGCCGGCGAAAAGGCCAAGGGCGACGGCGTGCGTGTTCTCGCCACTGCGCGTGAAGTGGCGGCGTCCTGTGATCTTGCCATCGTGGTGGTGGGCTTCGACAACCAGATTGAGACTGTCGTATTCGGCAAGGATGGCATCGTGGAAGGTGCCAGCCCCGGCCTTGTGGTCGCGGTGGGTTCCACGGCGGCACCGCAATACACAAAGCAGCTTGCCTCGCGCCTGGCCGAACGAAAAATCACGCTCCTCGACATTCCGCTCACGCGCGGCGAACAGGCGGCGGTCAACGGCAAACTGCTGATACTCGGCGCAGGCGACGAAGAAACCTTCGAAGCCTGCAGGCCGGCATTCTCGAGCTTCGCCTCCGACATCTTTCACCTCGGCCCGGCCGGTGCGGGGCAGGTGGGCAAGATGGTCAACAACCTCATCCTGTGGGCCTGTGTGTCGGCCAACGACGAGGGGTTGCAACTGGGCAAGGCGCTGGGAGTGGATCCCGAAAAGATGAGGGCGGCGCTGCATCACTCGAGCGCGCAGAACTGGGCCATGGACTGGCGCGCGGAGGACAGTGGCATGCCCTGGGCCGAGAAGGACATGAACATCCTGTTGCGCGAAGCCGACATGGTGCGTCTGTCCATGCCGCTGGCCGGCACCACCAAGGAAGTCATCAAGGGCCTGAAGATCCGCATGGGTCTGGGCCTGCCCGAGGGATTTGAATGATGAGAACAACTGCGTGATTGAAACCATAGACCTGCCGCGCTGCACCGGCTGCGGCATCTGCGACATCGTCTGCCCGGCCGACGTCATCCATATGACAGAGACCCCGGTCGAGAGCGAAGTTCCCGGCCTTACCGTGACGAAGCTCCTGCCGGTGATCAAATTTCGCGAGCACTGCATCACCTGCTTCAACTGCGAAATCTTCTGCCCGGAGAAAATCGTCGACGTGCACCCGGTGGTGAAAAGCCACCCCAGGGCGTGGTAGCCATGCAGAATTTCAACGGCACATTGATCGACACCGATGTCCTCGTCATCGGCGCGGGCGCGGGCGGATTGTTCGCGGCGCTCTCGGCCAAGCGCAACGGCCCGCCGGGCACGCGCGTCACGCTGATTGATGCGTGGCAGGCCGGACGATGCGGCCACACCGCGTTTTCGAATGCGTGGACGGTGGTCGTAACGCCGGACGATGACCTTGATCTCATCACCCGCGAAATCATTGCGGGCAACGACATGGTGTGCGACCAGACCCTGGTTCGCAACACGCTGGCCACGTCCTACGATCGCCTCAAGGACATGGAAGCCTTCGAGATGCATTTCAGCAAGGATGCCGGCGGCCAGTACATCCGACGGCCCACGCGAGGCCTTGACGCGACACGCGTGCTGTACCCGGAGGGCGGCGGACTGGAATTTTCCTGGCGCATGCGCCGCGGCCTGGAGTCTGCGGGCGTACAGATCATCGACAGGATCTTCGTCACCGGCCTGATGCGCGGCGCCCATGGCGACGGCGTGATCGGCGCCGTCGCCATTAACAGCCGCAGCGGCGACTTCCATGTCCTGAAGGCAAAAACGACCATCATCTGCACCAATGCCATCACCTTCCGCTCGGGTTTCGTTCGCGACCTGACCGGCACCGGCACCCTGCTCGCCTACAAGGCCGGCGCCGCGCTTCGCAACATGGAGTTCTCCTACACGCGGCCCAGCACGCCGCGCTTCTATTTCGAAGGCATCGCCTTTGCCATACAAGAAGGAGCCCGCTTCCTCAATTCGAAGGGCGAGCGCTTCATGCTCGAGTACGAGCCGAAATGGGGTGACGAGTCGGATGTGCCGCGCATCGCCCGCGCCATGTCGATCGAACGCCAGAAGGGCAATGACCCGCTATACCTCGACATGTCGGGCGTGCCGGAGGATAAAAGGGAGTATTTCATCCAGAGCAAGGTGAAGTGGATGGAATACTTCTACCGCAAGCTGGGCAAGGAGACGCGCACCGACATGTTCGGCTCGGCGCCCTACTACGCCCTCAACCAGATGACCAAGGGAGGCGTGGCCACCGGCGCCGACTGCCGTTCCTCGGTGCCGGGCCTGCTGGTGGCCGGCCTCGCCCAGGCGGGGGCCTGCAGAAAATCAAGGCGCCGAGGCTCGATGCCGCCGAAGTGCACGCCCTGCACGCGGAGACATACCGGGAGCGCGACGATGCGGCACAGGCAAAAAGCGACGAAGCACTGAAGAACCTGCAGCAACTCATGCTTGCCTACGATGTGTCGGTCTGGAAAAGGGGCGACCGGCTGGCCGCGGCCCAGGCGCGCCTCGAGGAAATCAAGACGGAATTTTCCGCCTGCGCGGCTCCGCACACGCATGAGCTCGTGCGCATTAAGGAAACAGAGGCGATGCTGCTTGCCGCCGACCTCATCCTCAAGGCTTCGGTCATGCGCACTGAATCGCGCATGAGCCACTTCCGCGAGGATTTCGACGCGCGAGACGACAAGGCATGGCTGCAGTGGATCGACATCAGGGATTACAAGGGCGCACCGCGTCTTTCAAAAACTCCGATACCCACACCCTTCCTCTCAGCGGGTGAACCGGCAAACCGGAATGTTCAGCGCGTGGTTCGCGGCGCGGCCTGATCGAAGTCCACCCGTCGGCAAATCAAGGCATTGAAGTGCCGCATCCCGCAACGCGCACTCACTTGAAATTGCTGCCCGTCCTGCTCCTCTTCGCGGCGACGCTGATTCTCTATTCCGGGTCCCTGCAATATCCACTGGTGTTCGACGACTTCGCCCTGCAGGAAAGTAACATGCCGATGTTCGGCCGCATGTGGCAAAACCTAAGGAATCGCTGAATAAGTAGTTGCGCGAAGCAATGCTTGAACGCGATTTTTTGGAATCGGTGAAACGACTGGAATTTTCATCAACATTGGGGCCGTTTTGATGGGGATAGCAGGGCATTCCCCGGTATTTGCCCTACGCAGGGCGCACCTCTCCTGTG